>CAZWXC010000262.1:0-4589 GCA_964637935.1 uncultured Flavobacteriales bacterium
TTCGTATATCGTGCAGGGCACTTCTTTAAAAAGGGAAACATATTCGTTTCAACAAAAATTAAAGAAGTATGAAAACAAAAAAAATTTCATTGACAATGCTTGCAGCTGCAGGCATCGCACTATCAATTGCCACTGCATGTTCTAAAGACGCAAGCGAATTGACTTCTACTACTACTGATGCTGCTATCGAAGCTAAACTTGCTGGAATTGGCGGATTTGGAGATGGTCATGGGCCACATGGTCATTTAGCCTTGCCATTGTTTGATGAATGTGATGCTGACGGTAAATTGACGGAACGGATGGATGTGGTGATTTCTGGAGATTCATACCCAAAAACAATTACCCTTACGCCAAAAGCCGATGGTGAAAGAAAATGTGAAGACGGCACTGCAGAAATCGTGATTACGCTTTCGGCAAGCATGAAAGAAACGGGCGCGGTTCAAACCATTAAAAGTTCCTTTACCGGAGGCCGCAGAACTCATTCTGGCACGGTTACCATCACCAATATTGGCGATAAATCTAACGGAAAAGCAACATTTAGTATAGAAGGAATACAAAAGGGCGAAGGCAAACACGGCAGTATGTCGGCCACTATTTCAGGCACAGCAATGATGCAAGCAGGTTATGATACCGAAGATTGCAGCGATGATGTTTTTGTGATTTCAGGCTCAGTAAATGCTACGGGTAATAAAGGCGAGAGGTTAACTAATCTTGAAAATGTTGTGGTCAGCAAAGCGTGTGAATTTCCGTTGAGTGGTTTGGTAAAAAACACATCAGATAGCGACACAAGAAGCATAGATTTTGGCGATGGCACTTGTGATGCATTGGCTGAAGTAACAGATTCTAATGGCGCAACAAAGACTATAGATTTAACAGGCAAACCAAAACATTGTCGTGGCCAAAAGGGCAGCGGTAACTGTAATAAATAGAAGATAGTTCTTTTCGTTAGTTAGGTTAGTAGGTTGTAAAAGCCGCTCAGAAATGGGCGGTTTTTTTGTTTGAAAAGCCTTGTTCCAAAAACCATTCTAATGTTTCAGATGCTCATCTTTTATGGGCAAAGTCAAGATTGGTATCCGAATGCCAATATCAAACTCTCTGTTGTAATAAGTATTTGGTATAGCACTGATTACTTCGGGTTCCATACCCAATTGTTGAAGATCTCGCAGCATGCGCGAGTCAAATACTGAACGCTGATAAGTCAGGTTTAGGTTTTTATCAAAATATCCGGAACGTGATAACTTGAAATGATGTTTTGTAACCAAGGCTTTAACTCGATTTGAATCTACACCATCTTCAAGTTGCAGCTGCACGCGATAATCACAATAAAATGCTTGACCAGAAATAGCATCTGTAAATGTGCCACACAGATCGCTGATGTATGGCTTTTTCACCAGCTGGTCTATGATGCTTCTTTTCTCGCGATAGCTCACTTTATTAAAGTCAATTACATGTGTAGGCCCAAAAGATGGGGTAGGTTTGATGATCAAGTTTGGAAATTCTTTTTGGAGTTTTTCTGCAGCCATGCGGCTGTCTGAAATTGTACATCAGTGCTTGATAAGGCATTTATATTCCAACGAATCATGACAAGGTTTGAATCGAAATTCAACGGGAATTTGATCTTGTTTTGAATATAATATTCTTGGTTTGGTGCTATCAAATAGAGGCTAAATCCTTGATTTTCTGTACATTTGATATAGTTGATTTGAAGCGATGCAATAAATCCATTGCTTTCCACTTTTAGGCTATCAGTGCTAGCATCTACATAGCACGTAAGCTCGCGGGTTTGAAAACCAAATGGCACGTTCTTCCAGCGTCCGTTTCGCTTCAATGAAATGACACAATTCCCGCTTAGTTTCTCTCTGTTTTGAATATATATTCTGGTGCGTTTTGCTTTCTGAACTATTCTTGGAAAAGTGTCGGCATCGAAATAATGCCATGTGCCAATGGCAGAGTCACTATGAATAAATTGGGTGCCGAAAGCAGTTGGTACCAATGCTTCATTTACTAGGATTACATCACGCGAAATTCCGTCTTCATTTAGTTTTTCAAATCGAATGCTGTCACCGTTTTCATTGCGCACCAGCATGTTTGATCCTACCACGAAAGCATTGATATATAAATTAACACCGCGCTCTTTTCTGGTTTTGTAATATGCACCTGTTCTTATCCATTGCATCTCATTTGGCATCACTTTAATGCGATCGGCATATCGAATAGCATTGGTGTCGAAAGGCGCCACTTTTAACTTTTCTAGCTTGGTTTGAGGAATATATCCACCAAAAGAAAAGTCGACAAATACTTCTTCGTTTCGGTTGTTTTTTATTAAAAAAGAGTCTTTGAGTTGCACAAATTGCTGCGTGTCGCTTTCAGCGAAAGCCACAGGAAGTATATGATGTGTTCCATTTAGTGGAATATCAAACCTTGGTTGTGCTTTGATAACGAAGCTAGAAACAAGAAATATAATGAATAAGAGAGACGAAAATTGATACATAGCTAACAACTAAAAAATTGTTCCTATGATGCAGTTTTACTTCGATTGCATAAAGCAGATTCAACTTTTATCAGAAATGTTTATTACAATTTCAATTGCCTATCTAAAAACAGCTCAAAAAAAAAGCCCTCATCCAATGAAGGATAAGGGCTTTAGTGTTTTCGTAACTGAGTGACTTTTATTTTTTAGCCTTGAGCTCAGCGATCAATTTTTCGTTGTTTGCAACGTATCCGAAATCGCCATCTTTATTTGCTTTTGCCATTTCAATAGATTTTTCAGCAGTGGCAATTGCTTCTTTTTTCAAGCCCATTTCGGCTTGAATTTGAGCTTTGTTATGCAAATACCAAAATGCTTCAGGACGCATTTCACAAGCTCTGTTCATCCATTCTAAGGCTTGATCCATGTCTTTTTTCTGCTCTAAATAAAAACGAGCACCAGCCGCATAGCTGTTTGCATCTGGACCATCAATCAATACTTGTTTGATTTGTTTTTCAACCATTTCGGCTGTATTGGTTTCGATTGGAACATGCACCGCCACGTTGTCCCAAGCAATGTAAAGGTCAGCACCGGTTGTGGTAAAGTTGGTGAAATCAATGGTTAGCGATTCCCAGGTTTCTTTCAGCATGTGTGTTTTAACAGTAAAGCGCACTAAGTCTTCGTTTTGGTCATAGCCACCTGTTCCCCAATGTGTCAAATTTTTGTGAACCACAATTTCCCAATTGTCTTGATTTGGAATAGCATACAATGCATATTCACCAGCAGGAATTGCGTTTCCTAAAATGGTAACATCTTCACTGAATTTGATTTTTGTAGAAGCATTAGCACCCAATCTCCACATTTCGCCATAAGGCAATAAATCGCCAAAAATGGTACGACCTTTTTTACCAGGGCGCGAGTATGCTACTTCAACATCTGTTAAACCTACTTTTTGAGAAATGGTAGCCGTTGGGCTAGGCTGCGGACTTTTGATTTGTGCAAACGAAAGCGATGACATCAAAACTGAGCAAGCGAGTAATAAATTCTTCATGTTTTATCCTTTTTGTTGGTTGCCCCAAATGTAAAGTTTGACTTCTGTCTAAATCTCTAATTTTTGTTAGCAGAGTGGAATGCAAAGCAGGTCGCAAATGACTTTGGTTTCTATGTTTAAATTTACTGTTTTCAGAATCTTTCATTACCATGACTCAGATGAATACCAGCCAACAATTAGCGCAACGATTTAGAGAAGTGATCTTAAATGGAACTTGGATTGCGAATACCAATTACAAAGACCAGCTCGAAGATTTAGATTGGAAAATCGTAGTTTTTAAAAGTGATTCGAAAAACTCGATTGCGGCATTGGCACAGCATATTCACTACTACATCAATGGTATTAAGCAAGTGTTTGAAGGTGGCTACCTAGAAATTAGAGACAAGTTTAGTTTCCACTTTCCTGAAATAAATTCTGAAACAGAATGGAAAGCCTTTTTGAATAGATTTTGGCAGGATACCGAAAGCTTCGCCAAGTTGCTAGAACAATGTCCTGCTGAAAAATGGTCTGAAAATTTTGTAGATGAGAAGTATGGTTCATTTCAACGAAACATTGATGGCTTGATTGAACATAGCTATTATCATTTGGGGCAGATAGTGCTATTAAAGAAAAGTACTGCAGTTTTTATTAATGATTAATTCGACCTAAATCTTGTTTTGTCGGACATGATCAAACAGCATTTCTATTTCAAATACCACGATATATTTTTTCATGCGGAATATCAGAGATACTTAGAAATTGACAGACACATAAGGTTACCTTAGCTATAAATTCAATTATATTACTTTGATTCGATACGTACTACTCTTCCTGTTTGGTTTAATTGTATATAACTCACATGCCCAAACAATTAACCCACTCCAAATTGGTCAAACCCACACCATTCATTCTGATGTACTGGATGAAGATCGTGTATTGAACGTGTATTTACCACATGATTTTAAAGCAGATTCTACTTATCCCGTTTTGTATGTTCTTGATGGTTCGATGCACGAAGACTTCATTCATATTGTAGGCTTGCAGCAGTTTTTTCAACTGTCATTTATGGCTCCAGAATGCATTATTGTAGGA
>CAZWXC010000263.1:0-4588 GCA_964637935.1 uncultured Flavobacteriales bacterium
TAACGCGTTAAGGAAGCAAACTCATATTTCACATTTTACACTCCAGCAAGCTTTAGCTTTGGTTGAAGAATTAGAGGTTGAACACGCTTACTTCACCCATATTAGTCATCAAATGGGCACACATCAAGCTGTTTCTGCTGAGTTGCCAAGCAATGTTTTCATCGCTTATGATGGATTGAAAATTGATGTTCAATGCTCTGTTTAAAACAGACCACGAAAAACCGTGTACACTATTTACTTTCGTCAACTACGAGATGAAGATTATTCTAACCCACGGCTATTTTATTGACGAAGACCCAAAAGAGCGCGAAATCATGCGCCCGTATCCACCATTGGGTATTCTTTATGTTTCTGCTTGGTTAGAAAAATTTGGATTCGACAACTACGTCTTCGATTCTACTTTCTCCACTTTCGATAAACTAAAAGCAGATGTTCTGGTCCAAAAGCCTTATGTTTTAGCCATTTACACCAACCTGATGACGAAGGTAAATGTGGTGAAATTGCTTGCTTTTGTTCGACAAAACGATGCGTTATCTCATTGTAAACTTATACTTGGTGGGCCAGAAGTAAGAAATCATGCTGAGCGCTTTTTAAAAGCTGGAGCCGATGTGTTAGTGCTGGGTGAAGGAGAGCAAACGATGCTCGAGCTTGTGGAGCATTTTGATCAAGGTAAATCGATCAATGACATTCAAGGTATTGCATTGCTTGACTCGGATGGAAACGTTCAAATAAATCCAGAACGGCCTCAACTGCGTGATTTGTCGGAATTGCCGCTTCCTAATCGCACAAAAATTGACTTGCAGCTCTATTTTGATGCTTGGAAACAAAAGCATGGTACTAGCGCTATTTCTATCAATACCATGCGTGGTTGTCCATATACCTGCAAATGGTGCAGCCGAGCGGTTTATGGTTTAAGCTACCGAAGACGCAGTGCGAAAGAAGTGGCAGATGAAATAGAGTGGATTCAAAATACTTATAACGTAGACACAGCTTGGTTTGTAGACGATGTGTTCACCGTCAATCACAAATGGCTGCGCGAGTTTAACGATGAGCTTAAGTCTAGAAACTTGAAGCTTCTGTATGAGTGCATTACTCGTGCGGATAGAATGACCGAGGAAGTAATTGATTTACTGAAAGAAAGCGGTTGTTTTAGGGTTTGGATTGGTGCTGAAAGCGGTTCGCAGCGCGTGATAGATTTAATGGATAGGCGCGTGGATGTGCAGAAAGTGCGCGAGATGATTGTGCTTGCACAGCAAAAAGGAATTCAGGCTGGAACCTTTATCATGGTTGGTTATCCTGGAGAAACGGAAGCAGATATTTTTGAAACAGTTCATCATTTGAAATCTTCAAATCCTGACATTTTTACCATTACAGTGGCTTATCCTATAAAAGGAACGGAATTGTATTCAGAAGTTGAAGCAGATTTCACTAAATCGCTCGATTGGGCCACATCTACCGATCGTGATATCGATTTTAAACGAACCTATTCACGCAAGTATTACGATTATGCCGTGCGCATGATTGTAAATGATGTGAACAGCTTTAAAGCTGCACTTTCTAAAGAATATTATCGTTTTCTGAAGTTTAAAACCAAATCGGTTGCTGCCAGAGTCGCAATGCGTCTATCGAGAT
Source organism: uncultured Flavobacteriales bacterium (assembly GCA_964637935.1). Classification (GTDB taxonomy): domain Bacteria; phylum Bacteroidota; class Bacteroidia; order Flavobacteriales_G; family Salibacteraceae; genus SHAN690. Next base: position 1,633 of record CAZWXC010000263.1, read on the forward strand.
AATTTAGGCAGGTGCATTACAATCGTTTTGTAAACGATTTTTAGGTCTAATCCAAAGGTGGCCGTCTCAATGTATTGCAAGTCATAGTTTACCCTGCGCATCAAGTGTTCAAGGCCATCTACATATCCAAAAAATCCTGATACCTGAGCTAGGCCTGTAATTCCCGGCTTTGCTAAATAGCGCTGAATGTAATGCGGATTTTGGTTCGAAAAGGTTTTTGATTCAGAAACCATGTGTGGTCTTGGTCCTACAATGCTCATTTCTCCTTTCAAAACATTCCACAACTGTGGCAGTTCATCTAAATGATATTTCCGTAAAACGTGTCCAATTTTTGTGATGCGTGCATTATTGTCTTCAAGGTTTTCTTCTAAAACCATGGTTCTGAATTTCAGGCAAACAAAGCTTTTATTGTTTCTCCCTTTTCGTTTTTGGCGAAAAATGACAGGTCCTTGTGATTCGAATTTGATTAAAATTCCAATCATTGGGAAAAGTGTAAATGTTAAAAACAACAGTAAAATAGAAGATAGAAAGAAGTCGAATGTTCTCTTCCTTTTTCGTTGAAGGATGTATTCACTCGGCTTTGCGCTTATGGTAGGAATACTACTTTTTTCCTGATTTGTAAAAACCTTCTTGTAAGCTCGTACTAGTTGCATGGGGTGAGGGCGAAGAGCATTTTTAAAGTGCTACATTCCGAACAAGAATACTAAAAAAGAAGAAGTAAAACCTGATTAAAATAAACTGAATCAGTCAATTAATCACTAAGCGTGAGGTTTTGAACAAGGCAAATTACTCGCTCTGTGTTGCAGTAGCGCTGAAGGTAGACGATACTCTGAAGATTCTATCATCAGCATAAAATCCATTGATTTTTATCCTGGCAACATAGTTTAATCGTTCGTTTTGAATCCAAGCTTTTAATTCGCTACTGTTTTTGACCTTCAGTGTGATGATGCTGGCAGTTTTTTCACTGCTGCTCAATGTGTCGAGATATGAAATGGCCAACGTGTCTCCGTCACCATTTTTTAAGTACAACTGAATATTGTCAACAAAGCTTACCGATGTGGCGGCTGGTGTAGTCAAAGCAACGGTTAAATTGCTAATCTCTACTTTTTCAATCAATTCTGGAGTCGTATTGTTATCTTCCATCAATTTTACAATATCTGTTTCGAAAGAATTCGATTCTAAGGTGATGAAAATGCCGTCAACACTAGAGCCAGGCAATGTAAAATCGGCTGATTCACTTATGGTGAAATCTGCTGTTTTATCTGGTTTGCACGAAAAAATCGATAAAGCTAAAAGTGCGATAATGAATAATCTGTTGAAAAACATTGGTTGAAAATTTGAAGCTACTAAGAACGGAAAACATCTGAATTTCATTCACATTTGTCGCATAATTAACTAAAAAAGTGAAAAACCTTCGGGCTGCGCTCGGATTCATCTTTGTAATCCTGCTTATAGACGTAATTGGTATTGGTATTATAATACCCGTTTTGCCAGGATTAATTTCAGAAGTAGCAAATGTTGACAACAGTACTTCGGCCATTTATGGTGGCTATTTATTAGTTGCTTATAGCATTATGCAATTCTTGTTTTCTCCATTAATTGGAGCTTTGAGTGATAAATATGGCAGAAGACCCATTTTGTTGATGTCTTCTTTTGGAATTGGAGTTGATTTCTTACTCATGGCCTACGCGCCAACATTGAGTTTGCTATTTGCTGGTCGTTTAATTGCCGGGGTTTTGGGTGGAAGTTTTACAACAGGTGCTGCCTATATAGCTGATGTAAGTACTCCCGAAAAGCGGGCTCAAAATTTCGGATTAATTGGTGTGGCTTTCGGGCTTGGTTTTGCCGTTGGGCCCATGATTGGCGGTATACTTGGCGAATATGGAACCCGCGTTCCTTTTATGGCTGCGGCTGGCTTGTCACTGATCAACTGGCTTTATGGCTTGTTCATTTTACCCGAATCATTACCCATAGAAAAGCGCAGAAATATGGACTTGAAAAGTGTAAATCCATTGACTTCTTTAACTCGACTAAAGCGCTATCCTAAACTCTCTGGATTGATTTTCTCGCTCGTTTTCGTTTACATTGCTTCGCATGCTGTGCAAAGTACCTGGAGCTATTTCACGTTCGAGGCGTTTGAATGGAGTAGTGCCCAAATTGGTTATTCTCTTGGATTTGTTGGTGTAATGAGCATAATTGTTCAAGGCGGATTGATCCGAATCGTGATTCCAAAATTTGGCCAAGAACGAAGCATTTATCTGGGAATGGTGCTTTACGCCATCGGTTTAGTGCTTTTTTCAACTGCAACTCAAGGTTGGTTGATGTATCCATATTTAGCCGTTTATTGCTTGGGTGGAATTGCTGGTCCAGCGCTTCAAGGATTAATGAGCAACCAAGTTTCTGATTCTGAACAAGGTGAATTACAAGGTTCGCTCACGAGTATGATGAGTGTTACATCCATTATTGGGCCTTGGATTATGACCACATTGTTTGCTTTTTTCACGGCAAAAGACACTACCTATTATTTTCCGGGAGCACCAATGTTGCTTGGAGCTGGATTGGTTTTAATCGGATTGTTCTTTAGCTATCGAGCGCTGAACAAAGAATAGTTTCAAATTATTGTTGCTATTTGGTCTTGTTTTCAAGAACTATGAATGGGATACCATTTTGAACCCATTTGTTAACTAAACTATCATGACCAGGAACTTCAAAGGCCAAACTTGCTAGGATCAAGTCTAAGTCTTTCTCATCATCTAAATCGTTAGTTTCCATAACAATCCATCTGCCTGCAGTTGCTTGTTTTATAGAACTCGTATTAAACGTCCAGTCACCATTGTTTTCGAAGTAAACAAAGCTCTCTTCTGGGGTTTTAGCATAGTTTGGAAAAAAGGATATGGAGGCAATATCTAAATCTCCATCTTGATCAAAATCTCTTGGAATGGCCGAGTAAGCCCCA
>CAZWXC010000264.1:0-4582 GCA_964637935.1 uncultured Flavobacteriales bacterium
AAAATATGCTTGCTCTGTGTTCCCAAGAAAGTGCTTCCCAAGCTGGTTTTGCAGCCAATGCGGCATCAATAGCGGCTTGCGTATGGCTTTTATCACCATAATTAAAATGACCTAAAATATGCTGATGGTCGTGCGGAGGACTCATCGGCTTTTTGTTGTTGGTACGCACTTCCTTGCCACCAATGTACATAGGCACATCAATTGGCGCTTGGTTATACATTTCGTTGTATTTCGCAATCAAGCTTGCATGTTCTGCCGAACCTGGCTCGTAGTTATTAATTGGTTCGTTGTCTGGGTACGGAATTTGAAATACTCCTTTGCTCATATTCTTTATTAAGTTATTTAATTCATGGTTTATGATTCTTAATTCATCCTTCAGAATCTACCCACGAACTTTTGTTTGCTATTTGTTGTCTTTGAATTTATATCCTTTTAAATCAGACTTTTTCAAGTACATCATAAAGGCATTGATTTGATTTTTTAAAGATTCACAACTCGAAAGTAAACCTTCAACATTTTCTGAATGGTATGCTCTGTCACAGAACCTATAGAGTTGTGATTTTAATTCAGTTGAAGAAGCATAGGAAACGCTTAAAAATTGAGCGAATTCTTTGTTTCCACCTCTTCCAAAACCTTCGGCAATATTATCCATTACAGAACCAGAAGTTTTTGGTAGGGCATTGGCCAATTCAAAATCATGGTTTGTGAAAGCAATTTCAGACAATGCATAACAAGATCTTGCTTGAACACGCGCTTTTTGCCAAATTTCCATGTATTCAAATTGTTTGATGCTAGCCATACTCAATTATAAATCTTCAACTATGAATTTCTCGTCTCAAGTCTCAGTACTTAATACTCTCTACTCAATACTATCTACTGAAGTTAGGTGCCAACACTAAATCTTTGGTTCCATGTGTCCAGCTGTAGAAACCTTCGCCAGATTTCACTCCTTTTTTACCTGCGGTAACCATGTTTACCAATAGGGGACAAGGCGCATATTTTGGATTTCCGAAACCTTCGTAAAGCACATTTAAGATAGAAAGGCAAACGTCTAGACCAATGAAGTCGGCCAATTGCAATGGTCCCATTGGGTGTGCCATGCCAAGTTTCATTACAGTGTCAATTTCTTCTACACCAGCAACACCTTCATATAAAGTGTAAATTGCTTCGTTGATCATTGGCATTAAAATTCTATTCGCCACAAAACCAGGATAATCGTTCACCTCAACAGGAACTTTTTTCAAGCTTTTGCTGGTTTCCATGATTAAGTCGGTAACCTCGTCAGAAGTAGCATAACCGCGGATGATCTCTACCAATTTCATAACTGGAACTGGGTTCATGAAGTGCATACCAATTACCTTTTCTGGTCGGTTCGTAGCAGCACCAATTTTAGTGATAGAAATGCTTGATGTATTAGAAGCTAAGATGCAATCGGCTGGTGCAAATTCATCCATCTGCTTAAAGATTTTAAGCTTCAAATCCACGTTTTCTGTAGCGGCTTCTACCACCAATTCTCTGTCGGCAACACCTTTGCTTAAGTCTGTTACAGTAGTAATTCTGCTAAGTGTAGCTGTTTTGTCTTCAGCTGTAATTTTCTCCTTGCTTACCTGACGTTCCAAGTTTTTGTCAATCGTTTTTATGGCACGGTCAAGTGCGTCTTGCGATACGTCTATCAAGTTTACATCGTACCCAAATTGAGCAAATACGTGGGCTATTCCATTGCCCATTGTACCTGCGCCTACAACAGCTATTTTCTTCATTTTTTTGAATCTGATTATCGTTTGAGTCGCGAAGGTAACAAACGAGTTTAAGGCCTCGGCTATGCTCAATTTAACGTTTTAAAACTATGTTAAATAAATGCCGATCACCCTTTTTGAAAGTAGCTAAGAACCAAGCACAGCGCTGAACCAAATGCGTTGGATGATGTTTCCTACAAAAACAAAAACATGTTTGGATTATTTAAAAAGAAAAGCGAAAAGGAAGTATTGAAAGCTCAATACGAAAAGCTTATGACGGAAGCTTTCAAACTATCCCAAACTAACCGATCTGCTGGTGATGCTAAATATGCTGAAGCAGATGCAATCATGAAGAAAATAGAGAAAGCAGCCGATTAAAATTGGTTTGCTTTAAGCTCTACAATCACTTCGTTTCTCCTATTTACTAATTCATAAGGTGGATTGTAACCTAAATAGCTAAAATTGCCGTTATGTTCAATTCCTGCTTCATTCAACTGTGCTTCTAACTTTGATTTGTTTTCAGCAATCTTCTCATCATCACTCCAACCGCCAAACTCAATGGCAGCAACCAGTTTAGCAGGTTCGGTCTTGAATTTAACTTGACTGTTATTAGGATTTGGAAGATCCGCAATATTGTATTCTGAAGGAATCATGAACATCATTTGCATGGAATCGCCTTCGTTCATATCCATGGCTACGGGTGAGGTCATCGCAATTTTTTGCTCCTTTTCATTTCCACCAAAAATGTAGCCTGCAAGCATTCTAAATCCTTGGCTTGAATTGGTTTTGTAATCTGCTCTAGGCATAGAAACATAGCTGAAGTTTCGGGCTTCATATTTTCTTATTTCAAATCCTACGTATTGCTTTACCACATCGTAAGGATACTTTTCTATGCTGCTATTGCTCTGTGCCATAACTACTTGGGCTATTATAAAAACGAGGACAAGAATTCCGACTATGATCAAGAATGTTTTCATTGTGTGTGTTTTGTAATTGAGACAATCTCAAAGAAGTTTTGTTCTTGAAAATCAGAAATTTAAGCTTTGTTTAACAAGTAAAAATAAAAGCCAGCATTGGATGATTTCTTATCCAAATAGCTGGCTTTCGGCATTGAATATGTTTTAAGTTCTCTTAGTTTACAATCAATTTTTTAGTTGCTGCACCAAATTGATTTCGAACATTCACGAAATACATTCCTTTGGGCAAATCATTGACGGTAAAACGCTCCTTCGCACTTGTATTTACAATGGTTTTTCCGAGTAGGTCAACAATGGTTACGGTTGCTATTTCAGCGTTGTTCCATTCTAAATTCACTGTTCCAAAACTTGGATTTGGAAAGACTTTCAAACCAAGTTCATTTTTTGAAAACTCATTAATCGCTTGCGGCCAATTTATGGTGAAACCCAGATCATCAAACTTAACATCGAGCCAATTATTCATGGTTTTGTACCTAAAGGCTAAGTAGCTATTTCCGCTCGCAGGCGGAATATTTATGTCCGAAATTTTTCGCCAAGTATTGTCGTTTTGGTAAGCAGAATCGGTGAACAAATGAAGCAATTGTTGCGTGGTTGCTAGTGCCGGATCTTGATTTCCTGTGATGAGGTAAAGTGCTACCGTGTCTATTCCCATCGGAGTTCCAAAGCCAGCATAAAACGTCCAAATGGAATCAATATTTCCACCGCCAGCAAAGTTGAATTCGCCAGAAACAAACCAATCATCGGTTTCGGCTGTGGCGCCAACCGGGTAATAATGCACCATAGAATAATTGCCCGAATGACCAACTGCATTTTCAAAATTCCAAAGGTTAAAAGGCGAAGGTTCTTCGCCAAGTTTGTATAGTTGCCAAGAGCTTCGTTCGTCATTCGATTCAAAACTTGTTTCTAAATGATGTGCGTTTTGAGCAAAGCCATTCATGCATATCAAACAAAAGGCGAAAAGTGTAGAAATGGTGGTTTTCATAAATCTGATTTGTCCATTCAGACTCCCTTTTTAAACTTAAAGTTGGAAATGAAAATTTTAAGATTCTGTACGTTTCAAAAAAACTTTCACCTTCATGCAAGGAAATAAACATCATGTACATCTTACCACAAATTCGTTTAGCTAAACATTGACAGAAAGCCAACTCATACAAGGTTGCAGAGATGGCGATGCTGCTTGTCAGCGATTGCTCTATGATACATTTCAAAGCAAAATGTTAGGAGTTTGTATGCGCTATTTTCCAGATAAAATGGAAGCGCAAGACGTGTTGCAAGACGGCTTTATAAAAGTGTTTAAAAACATCGATTCGTTTGAAGAAAAGGGATCGCTAGAAGGTTGGATAAGAAGAATAATGGTGAATACTGCGCTCGAACAAATAAGAAAAGAGGCCAGAAAAGGGCAGAAGGTGAGTTTTGAAAATGAGTCGCTGATGATTGTTGAACCAGAAATTGCGAGTGATCAGATGGAAGCGAATGACATTTTGAAATTCGTTCAAGCTTTACCAACTGGGTATCGTGCCATTTTCAACTTGTTTGCGATTGAAGGTTACAGTCACAATGAAATTGCTGAACAACTAAACATTTCGGTCAATACTTCTTACTCTCAATACCACCGTGCACGAGCGCTTCTACAGAAAATATTGCAAAACCAAAATCATCCAGCGGCATAGCAGATGGCAAAAGATATAAACCATAGAGACGATTTTGACAAGCTGATTCAGAGCAGTTTTGCCGAGCAGCCTGTGCAAGCCGATGCTTTTGTTTGGGATAATATTGCCGCGGCCATTGCACCAAAAAAAAAGCGTATTGCCATTTGGTGGTGGTATGGAACCGCGGCTTCTGTTGTTTTACTTATCGGAGCTGTTATTT
>CAZWXC010000265.1:0-4580 GCA_964637935.1 uncultured Flavobacteriales bacterium
AATATTGAGGTAGCCGTTAAGTTGCTTGTAAACCTGAGCTTCTTCAATAAAAGCATTGTTCTCAAGTATCACCTCAATTTTTCGTGGGTCAATATCATCTAGCCGTGTTGAATCAAGGCCATAACCCAGATCAGTCACGGTTTCTTCAACTTCCTCTTTATCGATAAAATAGTTTTGACCTGCGTAATCAATTTTCACCACAACGTTTTTCAAAACGGCATTATGCGAAGTAGAAACAGCCGCAACAAGGAGCACAAACATGCCCACCGACCCAATGGCCCATCCAGCTATGTTTAACATTTTACTCCACATTTGAGGTTCGTTTCAGTTCATTTACAAGGGGTTGCACGAGTCGATCGATATCGCCCGCGCCAAGCATCAATACTATTTCTGCTGTTAGCGATAATACAGCATTTACCAAGTGTGATTTTTCGACCAACTGCTTAGTTTTCAACGGAAGTTTATTCAAAAGATTGGCACTGGTCACACCTTCTATCGGTTCTTCGCGCGCTGGATAAATCGGAAGCAAAATCACTTCATCAGCTTGCGACAAACTCGCCACAAAATCATCTTCCAAATCACGTGTTCTGGTGAATAAATGCGGTTGAAAAACCACCGCAACTTTCTTACCCGAAAACAAGGTTTTTGCAGCATTTACAGCTGCTTCAATTTCTTTTGGATGGTGTGCATAATCATCTACCACCACTTTAGTTTCTGACTCGAAAACACGTTCAAACCTACGTCTTACACCTTTGAAACTTTTGAGTGCTGAATGTGCTTCAACACCCAACACATCGCAAACAGCCAGTGCAGCCGAAGCATTCTCAACATTGTGTTTTCCAGCTAACTGCAGACTCAAATTTGAATTCGCGTTAAGCGAAAAAACAAATCGTCCATGATCAACGGTAATATCAGCAATACGGTAATCTGCGTCATTTCCAAATCCGTAAACCCGCTTATTTGGATGGTTAAATTCGTTCGAAACACTTTCGTGAACGATCAGTGTTTTGGCACGCGAAGCGAATGTTCGATAATCGTCTTTCATCGCCTCAAACGTTCCATAAATATCCAGATGATCTGGGTCAAGACTCGTGATTACGGCCACTTCAGGCGCAAGCCTTAAAAAAGAACGATCGTATTCATCTGCCTCAACTACAGTAAGTGTTGGGTTTTCGCACGAAATCAAATTCGTTTGATAATTGGTCATAACGCCACCTACAAAGGCAGCTACATCGCCTCTGCTTTGATGAAGAAGGTGCGCAAGAATGGCAGTTGTTGTGGTTTTGCCATGTGTACCAGCAACAGCAACCGTTGTAGTTTGCTCTGTAATCCATTGCAACACTTCAGAGCGCTTAAACCATTTACCTTCATTTTCAACCACAAACTGAAACGCGGGATGCGATGCTGGAATGGCTGGTGTATAAATGAATAAATCAGCCTCAGAAACAGAAGCTACGTCATCCTCAAAATAGACAGGAATACCTTCGGTCTCCAACTCATCCGTGAGTTGACTTGGTGTTTTATCATAACCAGAAACACGCGCACCTTTCGCCTTGAAATAGCGCGCCAACGCACTCATACCAATGCCACCAATACCCAATAGATAAACGCTATGTATGGCATTTAAATTCATGAAGCAAGCTGCATTATTTGGTTTGCAATATCGGTTGCAGCATTTGGCAAGCCGTGTTTCTTTATGTTTTCTGAAAGCTTGTTTTGAAGGGTTTGATCTTTTGCCAAAGCCAAAATTTCGGGAACAAGTTTCGTGTTTACGTCTTTGTCAGCTACATGAACGGCCGCATCCGTATTTACCAAAGACATTGCGTTTTTGGTTTGATGATCTTCGGCTGCAAAAGGAAAAGGCACCAAAATAGTTGGTTTTCCTACCAAGCAAAGTTCGCTTACGGCAATGGCGCCTGCACGCGAAACCACCACATCTGCGGCAGCGTAAGCCATGTCCATATCAAAAATAAACTCAGTGATTTGAAGTGATTTTCCTTCGAAGGTTTTCTTGAGTTTATCGGTTTCTTCTTTAAATAATTTACCCGTTTGCCAAAGCACTTGAATTCCTGCATCAAGCAATTGCCCAACCTGCGCTTCGAGCGCTTTATTGATAGAGCGAGCGCCAAGGCTGCCACCAATTACAAGCAATACAGGCTTTTCAGCACTAAAGCCATATTGAGTCAAGGCCTGATCACGTTTACCAGCAATTTGCACCATTGCTTTTCGCACTGGATTTCCTGTTTTCACAATTACGTTAGCAGGAAAAAACTTCTCCATGCCATCATAAGCTACACAGGCTTTATCTACTGAGTTCGCTACCCAGCGATTGGTAATTCCCGCAAAGGAATTTTGTTCTTGAATCAAGGTTTTTACGCCCATCCAAGTTGCCATGCGCAGGACAGGACCGCTGGCAAAACCGCCAACTCCAATCACTACATCAGGCTTAAAGTTTTTGATGATTGCTCTTGCTTTCAGCAAACTGTTGATCAATTTAAAAGGAAAAGCAAGATTTGACGGACTCAACTTTCGTTGAATACCTGTGATGTTCAAACCCACAATTTCGTAACCAGCAGCTGGAACTTTTTCCATCTCCATTTTGGCATTTGCACCTACAAAAAGAATTTGCGCATCTGGCTCCATTTCTTTGATGGTATTGGCAATTGCGATAGCCGGAAAAATATGTCCGCCAGTGCCACCACCACTTATGATAAACTTATGAGGCATGAGCAAGTGGTCTATTTCCTGTTGGTAACACTTCTTTAGATTCGGTGCCCGCGCTTACGCTGAGAATCATTCCAACAGCCAAGCAAGTAAACCAAATAGACGTACCACCCATAGAAACCATGGGCAGGGTTTGACCGGTAACTGGCACCAAGTTTACCGCCACGGCCATGTTTACCATAGCCTGAAACACTAAACCAAAGCCAATACCAATGGCCAAGAGCGCCCCAAACATCTTAGGGCTAGAAAGACCCACTTTTATGGATCTGAAAAGTAACATTAAGTAGAGCAACAGAATTCCGATTCCACCCAAAAGCCCATATTCTTCTAGCACAATGGCATAAATAAAATCTGAATAAGGGTGAGGCAAGAAATTTCGCTGCACGCTTTTACCAGGAGCCAATCGTGCTAAGCCACCTTGTGCTATTGCAATTTTTGATTGATCGGTTTGATAGCTTGCATTTGCAGTAGCTTGGTCTGCTTTCCAAAAAGATTCGATTCGGGTGGTCCAAGTATCTAATCGTCTGAATGAACCGGGCATAGCTTTACCAATTAGATAAACCATCCCTAGGGCAAAAATGCCTGCAAGAATCAATAAACCAATGTGTTTGAGCTGTTCTTTACCAATAAACATCAACACAATACAATTCACAAAAAGCAACGCTGCTGTAGATAAATCTGCAGGAAAGATAAGCCCACACACCACGAAAATGGGGATGAGCATGGGCAAAAATCCTTTCTGAAAATCTTTAATCACATCTTGTTTTAAAGCCAGAAAACGCGCTACATACATGATGAGTGCGAGCTTAGCCAAATCTGATGTTTGGAAAGTTTGATTGATAACTGGAATGGTAAGCCAACGATTTGCTGAGTTGAGACTGGTACCCATTAACAACGTAACCAATAACAACGGAATACTAATAAAGAGCGCCAATTGAGCAATACGTGAGTAATACGTAAACTTAACCTTGTGTGCTAAATACATTAACCCAAGTCCGCACACCAGAATAAACCCATGTCTGAACAAGTAGTAAAACGTATTGCCATCATGATGACGATATGCCAAGGTAACAATGCTGCTGTATACTAACAGCAAGCTTGCTACTGACAAAATCAGCATGATGAGCCAAATTGCTCGGTCGCCTTTTATGTATTTTAAAATCGTTTCCACAAATCCTAATTACAATCTCATTTCTCTTACAGCTTTACGAAACTGCTGTCCGGCATCCTTAAAATTTCTGAACGAATCAAAATCTGAACAAGAAGGAGAAAACAAAACAGCATCACCGCTACTCGCAATGAGCTGAGCATGCTCAACAGCCTGCATTACCGTGTTCACTCTACCTACAAGCTCAGTGTTTTGAAGAATAAATGTTTCCACTTCTTTTTGATTTGATCCCATTACGATAATCGCTTTCACACCTGACAAATTCAACTCACTGTAAAGTGTCAAATCAGTTTCATACTGGCTTGAAGACATGATCCAAATCAATGGTTTATCAATGCAATCAAGCGAATACCACGTAGAGTTTATGTCTGTTGCTTTCGCATCATTGATATATTCTACACCATTCACTTCGTCCACAAATTCTAGTCTGTGTTCAATGTTTCCAAGCTGATTCAAACGTTGCTTGCGTTCGGCTACCAACTTGCTCTGAAGGTCTTTACTTAAGGTGGTTTGGGTATTCATGGTTTTAAAGCTTTATGAAGGGATAGCTTCGGGTTTACAGGTTTCTTACCGCTTCTTTAAATTGACGACCACGGTCTTCGTAATCTTGAAATAAATCGAAGCTTGCGCAAGCTGGACTCAACAAAACCGCATCACCCTTTTCGCCCATTTTATAGGCTGCATACAC
>CAZWXC010000266.1:0-4566 GCA_964637935.1 uncultured Flavobacteriales bacterium
ACATCTCTTAAAGACTTGTACGCAAGAACAAATCAGATGGATAAGTACCAAGAAATGAATGAGAAGTTGAAAAACTAATCAAACACACCTAAAAAACGCAAGGCGGTCTAAGTTATGGACCGCCTTTTTTATTTCATATTTTCGCAACCTTGAAAACCATACTGAACATAACGCTTTCCATTATTTGGGTGGTAATATTGTCTTCCTGTAATGACTGTCGTAAGCTTAATTGTCTAAACGACAGCTATTGCCAGCAAGGCGAGTGCTTTTGCGGTAAGTGGTATTCTGGAGAAGATTGTTCGTTATTCTTCACAAGAAACTATTCGGGCAAATACTATGGAATAATAGACAGTGCGAACCGAAGTTTTGCCGACACGTTACACATTGATGCGGATACTGAAATTCCAAATCGATTGATGCTAGAAACGGGAGTTTATGCTGAATTTGAAAACGATTCTCAGTTGATTATTCCAACGCAACTTTACACCAAACAATCTGACACAATACCAGTGATTGGATTCGGGCAAATTCGTAATGAAATATTGACCATTCAATATTCAAATCAATACGAAGCCACAAGAAATATTCTTTTTCAGTTTGAAGGGAAAAGAGTAGTTGAGTCAAATTAATAATTCAGATCATGGCTTAAAGATTGAAGAAGTTTATATTGTTATTTAACATAATATAAATTATACTTCTTTTAATATTCTAAAGTCGTGTCGAGCTTAGAGCTTAAACAACCGATAATGGAAATAACTTTCAATTATCAAAACGTATTTGATTCTCTCAAAAAAACTATCATTAATAGTATCTGTCAAAATTGATAATCAATAAGGTTCGATCATTTAGTCCTCAATTTAATAATACAATCATCCTTGTTAAATTAAAAATCATCATGTGTGAATTTGGATATTTATTAGAATATGAAGCGAATTTGACTAGACATCAGATTCAGATTATTTTTAATCAAATAAGTGAAAAATAAAATCTAACTAAACGAAATGAAAATATTCACGTCTAAGGAACAACAACTCTTTTTTTTGAACGATGACTTAAATAAACCTACCTATGAAAAAGCTACTATTGACAACGGTTACCATGTTTGGTTTGACCCTTTTCCTTTGCGCACAAACTACTCTGGTTACGCAGGTACCTCAAATTTCTAATGGAAACTCTACTCTGCGGGCACCTAACGGAACTGCGGCACACACGAGTTTAAGAGCTCATTTTTTACTTACAGCAACAGAATTGGCTTCTGTTCCTTCAGGAAACAATATCACACAATTAGGTTTTGTACTTAACAATGGAATTGCAAGTGGTGCTTCAAACGGAACATTGAAGCTATACTTAGAGGCAACAAGTGATGTAACGAATACAAAATCAACTACTTGGACAACGGCTGTAGCTTCTATGACAGAAGTTTATAACTCAACCTATACTATCCCAATATCTGCCACAGCCACCAATATTGATCTTGTTTTGGCCTTGCCTTTTGCATATACTGGTACTGGACTATATGTAGCCTATGAATATGTCGCAGCCTCTACTTCCACTACACCTGCAAATTATGCATCAAATACTGATTTGGCAAGTGGCCTTAAAATGATTGATGGCACCACAACTACACCTGGGGCAACACTTACAGGCAGTTCTTCATTTAGGCCATGTATGCGTATTGGAATTCCCAATCCAAATTCTAATGATGTGGAAGTAAGAGGAATCTTAAGTCCAGTAGGGAAAGTAAGTTCAGCCATACAATCTAGCCAAGACATAGTAGCGATTATTGGGAATGCCTCGAACACAGCATTGACTAACGTTCCGGTAACAATGTCCGTATCAGGCCCTAATCCATCATCAACCATCCAAACCATAGCTTCTATTGCAGCTGGACAAGAGGTGAATGTTACCTTTTCTGGATTGGCTACTACAAGTAATACCATCCAAACAGTAAGTATTTCAGTTCCTAACGATGATGATAATTCAGACAACTTGTTGCTTTATGATCAGAGTATATCTTGCGACACCATTGGCTATTATAACACAGATGGAGCATTTGGAGCGGTTGGTTACAATACTGGATCGGGATGCTTAGCCAATAGACATGTGATTCCTAATACAACACCGGTTACTATTAAATCAATTGGTATGGTGTTGAATGATGACAACGTTGCTGTAGGAAATACCATGAAAGGTATTTTGTTCAATTCGCAAGGTCTGCCTATTGACTCATCTAACTTAGTTACACTCACAACAGCAATGTTGGGTAATAGAGTTGCGTTTGATTTGATCCATGCTGACAGTAATTTGGCTGGAGATACCGTTTTTATTGGCGTACGTCAATATGCAAATACAACCACCGGTTATTTTCCTTGCGCTACACAAATAGATGATTATGCAACGCTTGATAGGTATTTTAGCTTGAATGTGAATGGTGGTAATGTTACTGCATTAAACACCTTAGGATTGTTTATGATAGATGCAATTGTGGAGCCATTGTTCAATTTAGAAAGTAATGCTGGTAGTTTAGTATGCAGTGGCACATTAGTACAATATGATGCTACCCCAGGATATAGTAATTACAGCTTTTTCGTGGATGGAGTTTCTTCTGGTTCTTCATCGAGCTTTAACTTTACACCAACCGATACGCATACGATACTGGCTACAGCCAATTTAAACTCGTGCAGTTTTCAGGATAGCTTAATCATTGCAGTGCAACAGCCAGATACTACCAATGTGTCAGTTACCATTTGTGCTGGTCAGTCTTATTCTTTTGATGGTCAAACGTTAACTACTTCTGGTGCTTACAGCGCAACGTTTGCATCGGTTTTTGGATGCGATAGCACAGTTAACTTAGCTTTGAACATCGGTGGATTGATTGAGCAAAATCTCCAAGTTCAGATTTGTGATGGAGAAACCTATCAGCATTTAGGTCAAACGTTGAGCACCAGTGGAACTTATATTGACACCTTAGTTGCCTCGGGCGGATGTGATAGTGTAGTTTCACTTGATTTAACAGTGAATGCTCCTATTATTTCTAGTATCTCCGAAACTATATGTTCGTATGACACCTACTCGTTCAACGGTCAGATTTTAACAACAGCAGGGACATATTCTGATACACTTCAAAGTGCATTAGGGTGTGACAGTGTTATATCACTACTACTCACTGTTACAGAAATAGATTTAGGTATTATGCAATCTGGGTTTGAATTGACGGTGAATGAATCTGGAGCTACTTATCAATGGTTGAAATGCCCAAATAATGAAGTGGTGACTGGAGCAACAGAACAGACACAAGATTTTGAACAATCGGGTTCTTATCGAGTAGTAGTTACAAAGCTGGGCTGCACCGATACTAGTGAATGTCAATATGTAACCGGACTGGGTATTGGAGCCATAAATAACCCTTTGGCAGTAAAAGTGTATCCAAATCCAACTCAAAACATGGTAACGATAACTGCTAAAGAAAAGATCGAATCGGTTAAGATCATTGATATTTCTGGAAAGACAGTCTTTGAATTGAATAACGCAACCAATCAAGATAAAGTTGATCTTGACGTTTCGTCTCTTTCATCAGGTATTTATACGGTGTTAACTTACACCGCTAACCAAGTGGTTCCAAATTATAACCTTTTGACAAAACAATAAAACAACACTATTTCATTAAACAGAGGCCTTGCTTTATGGCAAGGCCTTTTTTTGTCTTATTGTGCGCTAGTAGATTGTGGTTTTTCCATTTAAAGTCGGCTTGCTCGCCCATTTTTTGTTGTGTTCATGCTTGTAACTTGGCCATGTTCTTTTCAAAAAACATGTTGCTCTTTTTGATTTTGGGTCGACTTTCTTAGGAAGTAACCACTGCTCTACTTGAAATGTTTTCGCACTAACTGTTGTCATTCTTACATGCTACTAGAAGATCATTGAACAACTGGTATCTCAATGTTCCTGTACATTAGACAGTTCAACATGAATAAGTGATTTTCATCATCATTGATTACAAAACTCTTATTACTTCCTACATCTGCGGGTCGATTCATACAGTGTTGAATGTGATTCATACAATTGAATAATGGCAACATAATGTAGTAGCTAGATTTGAATACAAATGAATCGATAAACTAGCTCCACTCTATCGCAAATGAGTTAAAACACCATCTCACAAAGCATTAACCTATGAAATACAAGCAATCCTTGCTCAACTTAGTTTTTGCGATGCTGTGTTTTAGCGTCAAAAATGCCCAAGAGTTAATCAAAGCTTTTGGCGGTGAAACAGCGGGCAGAGATGGCTTGAGTTATTTCAGTGTTGGACAAACGTATTACACACATCATTTATGTGGTAAAGTTTTAATTATGGTTACTAATTCATATTTAAATCACTAGAAGAATTCTGAATACTTGTCTATTTAATAATTCAATTTAGAACTACAGGGGGTCGTTCTAATTGAATAGCCTGAAAGAGCATAGTTTATGTTTCTTTCAGGCTTTGTTTTTTTGAATTATAACACACACTTCGACCAATGCTCGTGCCTCGCAAGCTCAGTATGTCGCTTCAATTTAGTTGAATCAATA
>CAZWXC010000267.1:0-4563 GCA_964637935.1 uncultured Flavobacteriales bacterium
CTGCACCCATTGTTTTTGTAACGAATTCGAAATCGACTCCATTGGCGCTTCGTTCTATCTCGAAATAGTCGTTGTTGATTTCGGTAGCGGTTTGCCAAGTGAGGTTAACCACATTGCCTTGTGCGCGGGCATCGAAAGAAATGAGTTCGATTGGCAGTGGATTAGCAGCGTCTGAACTTGCAAGCGTAAACGGGCTAAAAGATGAAACTGCAGCTGATGTAATCACAGTGCCAGCTGTAGCATTTCCGGTGGTGCCGCCATTGCCATGACTTGTCCATGAATCGCCATCCCAACGTGCTACTAATAGTTTTGTCAAATCTCCAATGCCACCACTATTTTCATCCCAAGACAAAGTCACATTTACAGGGCTACTAACACCAACACTATTCAAAATCCAATACTCTCTTGTGCTTACATTGTTTATCGGAGCGTCTTTTGAACCGTAATTATAAGTGGGTGCCGGATTATCATAGAAGTAAGTAGCTATATACTGTGCACTTGTTGAGCTTGGCGCTGAAATGGAAATAGGTCGATACAATGAATCGCCCAAAGGGAAAGTGAATGCATCGTTCCCAATTTTAAGCACTGGTCCGCGAACAAATGAGGCATGATTAGCGCCCGAAACCGATGAATTATCTGTTATTTCCAGGTAATTGGTGTTGTCCGTTTTTAGAACACCACTCGTAAAAATGCTTGACACCGTCACTTGAATCGGAGTGTTTAAGGTGAGCGTGTCGGCCGATTTGTTCAGTTGAATTCTTTCAAAAGAAATTGCCCCTGTGCTACCCAAATCATTTATGGTTTGAGCAACATTGCCATCAAAAATGATGGTTCCATTGGCATTCCCAAAAACCGTGTTTTGGTCTAAATCAAGGTTGATATTTCCTGCATAAGTGGAAGCCGAATTATAGCTTGGATACATCAAAGAACCTGAATTACATTGATAGGTAACATCGCCATTGTAATCATCTGCGGTGGAACTTGCTTGCATAAAATAGCCTGTTCCTGTGTTGATAAATGTGACCGCATCATTATAAATGTTTCCGCCAGATGAGTTATCGTTAACTGCGCCCGTTTTTTGCAAAACGGTAGCACCATTAAATGAATTTTGATTGGCAAAAAGTCGTGGTGCATCTACCGATAAATCACCATTGAACAATGAACTTAGCGAATTGAAAAGGGAATTCCCCGAAAGGGAAAGTGACTGAGACAGTGTGGTAAGCGAAGTAACATTTCTGAAGTAAAGTGTACCCGATGAAAAACCATTTGGCCCAATAGTAAACTGATTACCAAGGGTTAAAATCACACTTCCCGCATTGGTTCCAAAACTTATTCCATCCGATTGCGCATTGTAGCTTTCTAATTGCACATCGCCATTAAAAGTGACCGTGCTGCTAGCATTTTGACAAACAGATATGTTGTTGTTATTTGCCGTGCTGTTATTACTCAATGTGACGTTTCCATTGGCGGTAACATTACCACTGTTTCCGAAATAAACATAATGACTGTTGCTTCCTGTGGGATGATGAACCACATTTGTTACTCCATTCAGCACCACATCCGAAAGAGAACCAACGGCCCAATAGCCATACGTATTGGTACTTGTGGCAGTGTTTGAATAGTCAAAATCACCGCTAAGAGTTGCGTCTCCATTGTTTCCAAAATAAAGGCGCTGATCGCTGCCCGAAGAAGTGTTAGTATAGGAGAAGTTACCATCTATTTGTAGGCTCGAATTGGAATTATCAGCTAAAATAAAGTAGCTCGTTCCGGAGGCAGATGAATGATCAACTGTTAAATCACCACCAATGTAATTTCCAGCATCTGCTGCTGCTAAGTAAACATGATCTGTTCCTGTAATGCTTACGGTGGCATTGCCAGCAATGCTATCAGAAATCGAACCAGCCATTCTTAAATAACCCGAACCAGAATTGTTCATGGTTAAGTTTCCAGCTATGTTATTGTTTCCAATTGAATTATCGTCTGTCGCACCCGTTTTTTCAACGAATAAATCTCCAGCAAAATCAGAATCACGCATACGAAAGCGTGGTGATGTGAAACTTACATTGCCGCCCCAATCCGCATTATAAAGCTCGCAGTCTGCATTTGTGGTAAGCACAAATGAATGAGGAATTGCGCCTAATTGAGAAAAATTGCGGAAATAAAGTAATCCTTCAGAAAAGCCGTTTGCGTTAATATACATAGAAAAAGGACTGCTTAGCGTTGTAGTGCCTGCTCCATTTCCGAAGTAAATACCATCGCAATTTGGCTCAGACGATTCAAGCATTACGTGGCCGTTGAGCAGCAACGATGAACTACTTGAGTTTGCACAAAGTATATGTGATGTATTTGCACTGGAGCGATTTAATAGATACAATGAATCATTGATCACAACATCACCTGAACTACCTAAATAAATACGATTCAGGGTTGAGCTTCCTTCATTAAGCAAGCTGGTAACGCCATTAACGGTAAGTAATGATGTTGAGCCTTCAGCCAAGTATATATCAGCCCTGTCTACTGCATTTGAGTGCAAGTAAAAATCGCTACCTACACTCATTGCCCCTAATCGTGGAAAAGAAAGATTACTATTGGTGGCGGTGCCAATGTTTTGAATAAAAACACTGCCATCAACGTTGAGTTCTGATCCTGTAGATTGACATGCATTTACTAACGAAGTAGTTCCCGTGCCATTATTTTCAACCCAAAGATTACCTGCAATGTAATTTCCTGGTGTATCATCTACTAGGTAAATCCCCTCTGAGCTCTGATTGATCAAACTTAAATGGCTTAAAAAAGTATCAGCATCATTTACCGCTGTCATTACATAGTCGGTGCCTGTATTTATAATGGATGTAGAATCTGTGAACACATTTCCACCCAACCATCTATCGTCAAGTGCTCCTGTTTTTTCAAAGAAACCAGTTCCACTGTAAGTGGAATAATCTGAGCGCATACGTGGTGCTGAGAAATCTACATTTCCGCCCCAACTGCAATTATTCAAATAAAAGTAGGTATCGCCCGTAGCTGCTATGGCTTGATCTGTAGGACCAACTTGCGTGAAATTTGTAAAGTACAATGACCCTGAAACAAAACCATTGCTTCCGACTACCATTCTTTGACCTGCTGCCAAAGTTGCGTTGCCGCCAGAGTTGCCAAACAACACTCCATCACAACCAGCTACACTTGATTCTATGACAATATCGCCTGCAATAGTCGTGGTGCAAGAATCGTCTTCGGCAAGTCTTATGAGACTGCTGTTTGCGCTGCTCCCGTTCAAAATATAAACTGAATCTCCAAGTGTTACATCACCTTGGTTGCCAACTATTACTTGGGTGCTACTTCCCGCGCCAGTAGTTTCAATCCTTAATACACCAGCGACTGAAACACTTGATTCTACCCTATTTGCCACATTCACCTCTGAGCTTGCAGCAGAATTATTTGAAATACTAAGGTTTTGATTAAACACTAAGTCTCCATCGTAGCCCAAATAATTAGTGTTGTTGTTTGCTGTAGAATTATAGGTAAAAGTGGCATCGTCATTAAAAAGCATAGACGAACCAGAATTGATGGCAACACCCAAATCTGCGTAGGTACCAGAAGCTAAATGATTGAATTGTGCTACTCCACCAACATAATTATCAGCAGAGCTCACAGCAAATCGGAATTGATCTGTGCTGGTATTTGTAGCTGTGAGATCTAGCATAAAAGAGTCGGGAGCGGCAACTCCAAAAAAGAAATTATTGTCGCCAGAGTGTATTATGGTTGTATTTCCTGCAAAATAATTTCCTCGGCTTTCATCATCTGAACCTGCGGTTTTTTCTAAAACAACTGACGAATTATATCGTGTGTATTCTGTCCTGAATTGTGGTCCAGTAAGGTCTACCGCGCCATTAAACAATGAATTGGCAATAAAAAAATCGGTTGTTCCAGTGGTGTTTAAAGTAATTGCCTCTGGGCCAAGTTGAGTAAACTGATAGAGGTAAAGTATACCAGCAGCAAAGCCATTGCTTGAAATTTCGAATGTATTGCCCGATGCTAAAGTTGTATTTCCTCCACTCTGTCCAAAACTAATTCCGCTGCCATTTGCATCAGGATTTTCAATCAATACAGGACCATTTAAGACGAGCGTAGAACTGTCTTCATATGCGCATCTGATTTGGTTGTTATTGGCTGCTGCAGTTTGATTCAATACAATCAATGAATCACCAATGGTCAAATCGCCACTATTCCCTAAGTAATACAAGCCATTTCCAGAAACTGTTGGGTTGTGTATAGCACTTACTTTTCCGCCAACAATAAGGGAAGCAGCATTGCTATTTGCCATTGATACGGTAGCATTTGTTCCCCCAGGGGTATTAACAAGCATCACATCACCCACTACCGACATATCGCCAACATTAGCCAAATAAAGGTTGCTGTTTGTTGAGGTAGAATTATTCAATACTTGAACATTACCCTCAACAACAACTACAGAATTTTCGTTATTGGCAATGGTAAGAATAGCATTAGAAGCATTGCCTGAAAAATTTAAGTTTAGATTTCCTCCGATATAGGCAGAGCCTG
>CAZWXC010000268.1:0-4557 GCA_964637935.1 uncultured Flavobacteriales bacterium
TTGTATTAGGCGATGAAAATGTGGTTTTACAGGAAAAAAATACTGTTGAAACACCAACTAGGCTTGAGTTGATATTCAATTCATATAGCGCTCAAACAGAGCAAATAGTCCAAAACGTTTATGGTGCGATCACTTCCTTCAGCTATCGTTTAGATCACGCGTTATGGAGCCACAATCCAATTGGATATCACCTCACCAATGTGTTGCTGTTTGGCATACTGTGCTTGATATTATTTCAGTTTTTAGAAAGATTACGATGGCTCCATCCCAACTTGAATCTCTTGCTGGTGTTGCTCTTTGCCGCGCATCCAATCCACACAGAAACTGTTGCACATGTTTCCTATCGACCTGAGATTTTGTGCTTTCTTTTCTTCGCCTCTGCACTTTATTTTTTTGATTTTTATCTAGATAGTAAGCGCTGGTTTTACCTGATCTTAAGTTTAGTTTTTTCTGGACTTTCTTATGTATCCAAAAACACAAGTTTAGCCATGTTGCCAATGTTTCCTTTGCTTAGTTGGAGCAGATCTCAGAACTTAAAATCCACCATTTCATCCAGTGTTTGGTTTGTAATTCCAGCAATTGTGTTCTTCTATTTTTTCTTCCCCTTCTTAAGATGGTTTGACATCACGCTCAGCCCAATGGAAAATCAGCTGCTCGCTGCTACCAACTCAGAAATTTGGGCAACAAAACTTGGATTGTGGGGCAAATACTTGCCGTTGCTCTTCATCCCCTATCCGCTGCGGTTTGATTATAGTTTTAATACCATTCCGCTCCTACATTGGAATAGTTCTGAAATTTGGATGCTGATCAGTTTTGTGGTTTTGTCGTTAGTTGCAATGTTCGCAGCTTGGCGCAAACAAAGTGGTGGTGCTTTCAAAATACTGTTCGCATTCCTGTTTTTTGTGATAAGCTTATTGCTGTCAAGTAATCCATTTTTTACACTACCTCACTTCTTTGCCGAGCATTTTGTGTTTATGCCAACTTTCGGTTTTCTAATGCTGCTTTTTCTTGTTATTCAAACATTTTCATGGAATGAAAAAGCAGTCACACAAAGGATTTGGCTTGTAGCTATATCAGTGTGTGTATTATTAGCTTCGGCTATCACCTTTGTTCGAAATCAAGATTGGAAATCGAATGAAAGTTTGATTACTTCTGACATTAAGCATTTGAAAAACAATGCAAAGGCACATGCTTTATTGGCTGCGATCTATTTCGAAAAAGGTGAAAAAGCGCAGAACAATGCTGAAAAACGGACCTATTTTGAATCGGCCATCACACAATTGGAAGAATCGATTACCATTCTTGAAACAGAAGAAAACTATCGATTTCTAGCCGAACTTTACCTGAAAACAGGCCGCACCGAAGGCGCTATCAAAGCACAAGAAGCGTTGGAGAAAATGAGGGAATGAAAAGTGCAAGTGCAAGAACAAAAACAAGTTCAATGAGAACTTCAAATTCAAGAACAAGAGCAAGTTCAAATTCAAGAACAAGAACAAGAGCAAGTGCAAGAACAAGTTCATCCCGAAGTATCGGTATCAACTTCAATTAAAACTTCAAGAACAAATTAAACCTAAACGGTCAATGCTATTATGGAAGGTCAGCAACTAAATACTACCTACTAAATACTACCTACTAATAATATGTCCAATACTAACCACGCAAAGCTTCTCGCTTGCTTCAGGTAAACTAGGATCTGTCCAAGGAAACTTGCGACCAAAGGTGTGGCCCGTTTTCTCAATAGTAACTAGTTGAGCTTTGGGTTGAAAACGCTTTAATTCTTCTGCTTGCGCAAACGGCACCGCTTCATCTTCACTTCCGTGAATGATCAACCAAGGAACAGTAACTTTTGCGGCACATTCTTCCATATTCATCTCGTGCCCAAACAGTTCATTCTCCTGTTTTAATTGATAATAAATGGGCATTTCTTGACCTGTTCGGCCATTCTTCACAAAGCGAACTCTTTCCCGCTTCCATTCTTCCAATTGTTCTTTGGTCCACTTGCTCCAAGGTGTTTTGGTATTGCTTGGTGCTGCCCACGTAATCAGTCTATGTCCACGTTTGTGATTTGCCGCAAAAAGCAACATATCTACTCCACCGCGCGAATGTCCGATCAAGTTTATATCAGAATATTTCAAAGGAAAATCTTCGCTTTCGATCCAATCCATCATACAATTTAAATCATGCTGGCGCTGACAATAATTGTCATTTCCATAAGCTTCTAAATCAACAAATTCAGTCAAATGATCAGGCGTAGTTCCATTCATTGAGAAATTAAATTTCACGAAGGCGATTCCCTTTTCCGCGAAAGCGGTTGCAATTAAATCCATACCGCCCCAATCTTTGAAACCGCTGATTCCATGTGCATACAAAACCAAGTTATGAGTAGGAAACGCTGCGTTAAACGTAACATCTACGGCCATAGGCCTGCCATTTGTACTTTTTACAATGAAGGATAAATGCTGAATCATTGTGTGCTATTTGTCATTTACTCGAACAAACCTAATGCACTACTTTTGATTGCATGCAAAAATTGATGGTCGCCCTTGTTTTATTGGCTTTGGTTTGGGCTTGTGCCGAAAAGCCAAAAGAATTAATTGCCGAAAATGCAGCTCCGAAGCATGAAATGGTAAATGGTATTGTGCGCAGCGAATTGGCTAAAACCATGCGAGCGCTTTACAACGAGCTTAAACTCACGCGCGACTCACTCAGTGCTGGCTATGAAGTAACTCCGCGCTTGATAAAACAGGTAGAAAAAATACACACTGCTGCACCCACCGAAGCCGATAAAACGGACGAAACCTATCACGCAATGGCCGACCTATTTATCAACTCATACAAGGCATATGCTGCTGCTAAAGAAAACCAAGTAGAAGCCTACAATGCTATGATTGAAACTTGTGTTGCTTGCCACCAGCAGAAATGCCCCGGACCTGTGAAGACGATTAAGAAGCTTAGGGTTAATGAATAGTTGCAAGAACAAGTTCAAGAGCAAGTGCAAGAACAAGTTTAAGAATCAACTTCAAGCGCAAGTTCAAGAGCAAGTGCAAGCGCAAGTTCAAGAGCAAGTGCAAGTTCAACCCATAGTGTAGGGATCAAATTGAAAAGGTCATTGCTATTTAGAGCTAGTTACCTGCCTTCTTCTGCCTACTACCAAAATACCATACATTTTTCTAAAAAAATAACGGAAGCATGTGATAAAAAGCACGCTTGTTCGCCATGCTAAACCGACCTTTGACAAACCAAACAGATAGTCATGGACGTTGAAATTCTCGCTCGCATTCAATTTGCATTTACAGTATCGTTTCACTACATCTATCCTCCGCTTAGCATTGGCCTTGGATTACTCATGGTGATTTTCGAAACGCTCTACATCCGCACAAAAAATCCAGAATATGAAGTATTGAGTAGATTTTGGACTAAGATTTTTGCGCTCACTTTTGGAATTGGTGTAGCAACAGGAATCGTTATGGAATTCGAATTCGGCACCAACTGGGCTACTTATTCGCGTTATGTAGGCGATGTATTTGGCAGCGCTTTAGCGGCAGAAGGAATTTTTGCCTTTGCGCTCGAAAGTGGATTTTTAGGCATCTTACTTTTTGGTTGGAATCGTGTAAAACCCTGGGTTCACTTGGTTTCGACATTCGGGGTGTTTTTTGGATCTATGTTTTCGGCCATTTGGATTGTAGTGGCAAATAGCTGGCAACAAACCCCAGCAGGATATCACATTGTGGGCGAGGGACTTACCGCCAGAGCAGAAATCACAGATTTCTGGGCAATGGTATTTAATCCATCAAGTATGGAGCGTTTGAGCCATGTTTGGCTCGGGGCATTCTTGGCTGGTGCATTCTTAGTATTGAGTGTTCACGCTTATTACATCTTAAAAAATCGACATGTAGAAATTTCTAAAAAAGCATTTAAAATAGCGTTGGTAGTTGCCACAGTATTTTCACTCGGGCAGCTTTTAACAGGCCACAAATCGGCAGATGGTGTAGCCAAAAACCAACCAGCAAAACTTGCTGCGCTCGAAGGGCATTTCGAAAAATCGGCTCCAGCTGATATGTACCTTTTTGGTTGGGTAAACAAAGAGTCTCAAGAAGTCACTGGGTTGAAAATACCAGGCGGACTCTCATTTTTACTTGATTATGATTTTGAAGCACCGGTTACTGGTCTCAATGCTTTCGCAGAAGACGAGCGTCCATCGCAAATCAATGCCATATTCCAGTTTTACCATATTATGGTTGCTATTGGTATGGCATTAATCGGTTTGAGTTTACTCGGAGTTTGGATGTGGCGCAGAGGAAACCTTTTCGAACAAAAATGGCTTTTAACCATTTTTTCTTTTGCTGTATTGCTTCCGCAAATTGCAAACCAAGTGGGGTGGTTTGCCGCAGAAATGGGAAGGCAACCTTGGGTAGTATATGGTCATTTAAAAACCAGCGAAGCATTTTCGCAGTCCGTTACAGCAAATCAAGTTTTGTTTTCACTCATTCTTTTTTTCCTCATTTATTCGGTGCTCTTCTTATTGTTTATTTACTTATTAAATAAAAAAATTAAACA
>CAZWXC010000269.1:0-4546 GCA_964637935.1 uncultured Flavobacteriales bacterium
AATTAAATGTTTCTCTGTTGTAGCCAACATTTCTAGTTTCTGAAACTATGGTGTTACCAAGCATGTCGATGATTTGAATCTGTGCAGTGGCTCCTCTATCTAGCGAGAAATCAGTAAATACAGTTTTACCTTGTGTGGTTACCGATACATCACCGGCACTGTAAATACTTGGAGCTAAACAATCTGCATAATCTTCTTTGCTTAAGATCAAGCGCATGTTCACCGGTTCGTTTTCGCCCAATTTAAATTCGTACTTGCTTTCTGAAGTCAAAGGAATTTTCTCACCAGTAGCGTCATTTACTAAGTTGATGCATTGGTATTCAGAAAATTGATCGATTCCATCAAAAGTCATGGTAAAATTGGCAGCCATTCCGCTTTCTACTTTTAGAGGAAGCTCTAAATGATCTTCATCAATGGACACATAATTCACAAGGTTTTCGTTACCATAGTTGTCAAAAGCAATATGACAATTATTAGGCTCTGGTCTCCTTAATGCAGGTATATCCATAAAATCAGCTCCTGCAAAAGCATTTTGATTCTTACGCAAATAAACATTGCTTCCATAAGGTTTGTCAGAGTCTTGATTCTGGATTAAGATTCTTACTTCTTGATCTGCTTGATAATCATTTTTATACAAGAAGCTATTAATGCCTCCTGTAGCTTCAAAGTCAGTAGTTGGATCTATGACCATGTCATTTCCACTAGTGGTCTGTACCCAAAATCCTTGTCCTGGAGGGATGATATCGAACGCTGATTTTTCCACAAAAGAATTTGTAGTGGCTTCTACTGTCCAATATGAATTGTCTACAATATTTCCAGCCCTTGCAGCTATGAAGTCAAAACTTAAAAAGGCTGGAAACGGATTTCCAACTAAATTCCATCCAGTTTCGATGGATAAGGTTCTCTGCCCAACATCACTCAAGTCTAGAGTTCCACTCATGTCCCAAGCCTTAGCCGTAAATTCATTAACATTATCTGCTAACCAAATTTCGTAACCCACGCCATTGGTCATTGGGTCGTTAACATTCTCCACAGCTTCCCAATCTTGGGTTACATTGTTCATTTTCCAAATGGAAATAAAACTTCCACCGCTCGTATTTGCAGCATATCCATCAGCCCCAGCTACTCCACTTATGTATAAATCATCATCTAGGTCGGCAATAGTAGTTCCCACAACAGGTGATGCTAAATCATTCCAACCTGCATTTCGATCATCTCCAAAACGCTGCATTGTAACATTGCCAGTTAAATTGCCCGAACCTGAAACAGTTTCAATTCTGGCCGTTAATGAAGCATTACTTAAGAAAGTGAGTGTGTCACTTACATCAAACGTGCCCGAACTTAGGGTTAATACATTCGCAAGTGAAGCTTTGCCACTTACCATATTTACACCAGCGGGATTGTCAATTTGTAAATTATACAATGCCATTGGGTTGCCAACATTTGTAATGGTTTGTGCGCCAAATGTTGACTCGAAAATCAATGTTGAATTTGTTCCAAAGTTGATAGTCGCGTCTGCGTTTACGGTTAAGTTACCAAAAATTTTCAGTGTTTGGCCCGCTGCGATATTCAACGTTGCACCAGCATCAACAATAAGGTCTAATACCGTTGTGTAAGAAGTAATATCTACCGCATCAAAAGAGAAGATAGTGGCACTTTTGGTACTATCTGGAACGTCTCCACAAGACCATTCTGCTAGATTAGACCACGGGAAACCATTGAAATTTGACTCACAAACATCAACCTTGCCATTGTAACCGATGGTGAAGTAATCAAGGTCTGTTAAATCTACATTGGTAAATGTGATTTGGCTTCCGTTGATCACAATGTTGTTAATTCCTAACAATGCATCACCATCTCCCAATACTTCTAAGTTTGTTGAGAAATCACCATCATCAGTAGCAATCAATAGGTATTTGGTGGGATCTGTACCCATAGCAATGCCAGTCATATCAAACGTTATATCCACTGCACCCACATCGCCTCCGGTTTCATCCCAACGCCATTCTTGGTTTAGTTGAGTGGTATCACCTGATACAAAATCCGCTGCGTTTGTTCCCGTTCCAGCCGCATCATGTCCCCACATGGCAAATTCACCATCGGCCATTGCAGCTGGATTTTCAATAAGTAGTATAGATGTTCCTTGTGCTGCCGTATGATTGTCTGTTGCTGATGTTTGTCCAATGCCTGCTACTTCGTTTCCATGGGTGGCATCTAAGGTGTATTTGTCGTTGGCTGCAAGTGCAAGCGCGTATTTTGAGGAGAGGTAGTTTTCTATAATGATGCGCTGGGTGGTGTTGAGAGTCTCGTTGTAAATGACCACTTCCGCAATGTTACCCGTCAAGTAACTGGCAGTATTGTATGTATTTCTCCCAATTCCTAAATACTGATGTATTCCTGGATTTCCATTGGCCGATACATTAGACCCTGCTGAACTGCCATTAAAAAATGCATTTATAGTTGTTGCTGATTCAGACCAAGTAAAAGAGTGTATGTTTTGAGTGCTATTTCCTGTGTAAGAAACATTGGCAATGGAAGATATAGTTGGTGCCCAAGAATTAAAGTTAGTGGATCTTCTGTGAGTGAAGGCACGAGCATTTTGAGTTCCACCGCCAGTGTATTGAAACATAGAAATTACTCCGTCTGTAGTAGCATGTACAGCAAAATAGGATAGCCCATTTATGTTGTCAAGTTGAGTTATTGCATCCCGTCTATAGTAATCAATACCACTAAAAGCTAGGATATCGCGATCATTTAGAGAGTTGCTATTTAGAATAGCACCAGTTCCGTTGAAGATTGATATACTGTTCGAGTTGCCTGAAAAGTCCGTTAATTCAGTAACAGCGCTCCCATTTGAAAGGCCTAATCTATCTATATCAAGCCAAACTACATTGTTGGAAGAACTCCCCACACCAGCTGGACCAGATTGACTATAAATTTCATTGCCGATAATCAATAGGCAGGTTCCTAGAAAAGCTCGTATAATATTTAATTTCATAACATAGAATGAGTTGCAAATGTACATTAATACGCTAATTATTAGAGCTTGGTTGAATGGAGGTAAGGATTAGGTAAACTACCTAACAAAAAAATTACTTTCGCATCGAATATTATGAATCAAAATAAGGGAATCTTAAGCAGAGAGGAAATTGTAAAGGTGGTTTTAATCATCCTGAAAAACTGGTACTTCATTGTAGGTTTTCCAATGCTTGCCTTTGTGTTTTCTTATTTTTATGCACATCGAATTCAAGAAGTATATGCTGCCAAAAGCCAAATACTCTTGAAAGCGCAGGAAACGTATGATTACCAGCAGCAGATAAATCGAGGACTTGGCTTGAATTCGTCTCTGCACTCTTATGAGTACACCGCCAGCCAAATGCGTGTGATAAAATCAACGTCCCTGCTAGAGCAAGTGCCTGAAGAGTTGGACTTAAACGTGAGTTATTATATTGTAGGCAGACTTAAAGTCTCTGAGGTTTACCAAAACATACCATTTACAGTACTCTTTGACGAAAGGGCAGGGAATGTATTTGGTCAAACGTTTAGTTTTAACATCATAGACACCAATACTTTTCGCCTCAAGTATGAAATAGGTGGGGTCAGAAAAGATAAAGTCTTTGAATTCAATGAGCTGCTGCTTGATGATGGATTGTATTTCAGGGTAGAAAAAGGAAAAAACCTCAATCGCGTTTCTTTGGACGTTTTGTCAAGCGTCAATTATCAGTTTCAAATTCATTCTACCAACAGTTTACTTTCAAAGTACCAGCAGTCTATTTCGGTCAAGAATATTGATTACACGTCCATTGTGGAGATTGCATTACAAGATGAAATCTCGCAAAGAGCAGTTGAAGTACTGGAAGTTCTAGCAGAAAAATACGTTGCTTCAACTATCCAAAGCCAGCTCGAAGTAAACGAGAATACCATCAAATACATTGACCGCCAGTTGAATGAAATAACTGGGATCATAAATGAGATTGAAGTAGAAATTGAGTCCTTCAAGGAGTCAGAAGACATTTTAAATATTGATAGACAGGAAGAAGGTTATTTTTCTCGACTCACAGATGTTGAGAGTGAAATTAGAATGTTAGAGATCAATACTAAAGCATTGGATGATTTGACATCCTTCTTGCTTAAAACAAAAGACATTGATCAATTACTACCACCAAGTCTGTTTGTTTCTAATTCTGACGAAGAAATCAGTAAAAGGGTAAGAGAACTATATGACATGCGAAAGGAGTATGCCAGCTTGCTTGAATCAGGAACACCCGATAACCCAAGGCTCAAATCTGTGCAATCTGCCATTGCATCCTTAAAAAACGATCTGATCAGGTACATTGATGCGCAGAAGAGTGCAGTTCAACAAAAGATGAATGAATCTCGCCAATTGCTAGTTCAATTAGAATCAACCATCAAAGGCATCCCCCAAACACAGCGAGAGCTGCTCAACATTGAGCGCAAGCTGCAAGTGAATGAAAAGTTGTATGATTACTTATTATCTAAACGAGCTGAAACCATCATAGCTAAAGCAGGTTTGCTCCCCGAAACC
>CAZWXC010000270.1:0-4541 GCA_964637935.1 uncultured Flavobacteriales bacterium
CCTTGTACTTGCTGCAAGCTTTGCACTAATTACGCCCAGTGCACAAGCACAAATAAGATTAGGATCTGATTCAGACTTTTCGTTTTCAGCACCGCGCAAGTATGTTATTGCATCGCTGAGGGTAGAAGGAACCAACAATCTGGATGCTGGTGCAATTAAACTACTTTCTGGTTTATCTCTTGGTGAAGAAATTGAAATACCAGGTGATAAAACAGCAGAAGCTATTCGCAAATTGTGGAAACAAGATTTGTTTAGCGATGTACAGTTGATCTCAGAAAAAGTAGAAGGCAACAAGGTTTTTCTTGTAATTAAAATCAAAGAACGATCAAGATTATCTCGATTCAATTTTACCGGAACAACAAAATCTGAAGCGGATGATCTACGTGAAAAAATTAACCTTTACAAAGAGAAGATTGTAACCGAAAACCTTGTCATTGCAACTAAAAACAAGGTAAACGATTATTACAAAGACAAAGGCTTTCATGATATTGAAGTAACGATTACAGAAAAGGAAGATGAAATGTTTCCTAATCGTATTATGCTCACTATTAATATCGAAAAGAATAAAAAAGTCAAAATCAAAAGCATCAATATTGAGGGTAATGAGTTTTTCTCTGAATACAAAATTCAACGCTCATTAAAAGAAACGAAAGAGAAATCTTACTTCAGACCTTTTGCACACCTTGACACTTTGGGGAAATTTGTGCTACACAACGTTGTTAAGAATAGAAGAGCAATTCCTGAAGCGGCTAAAATTTACGCTTTTGAGCACTTTAGATTAAGAACATTTAAAACTTCAAAATTCTTAGCATCAAACTTTAAGGCAGACAAAGACCTTGTGATTGGCAAATACAATCAAAAAGGATTTAGAGATGCACGTATCACTAAAGACTCTGTCTACTCTGCCGGTCCTTCACTATTAAATATTGATCTAAAAATTGAAGAAGGCCACCGCTATTATTTCAATGAAATAAAATGGATTGGAAACACGAAATACACCAGTGACGTTTTATCGAAAATCTTGGCCATCAAAAAAGGAGATGTCTACGATCCCATTAAATTGGAGCAAAAACTCTATTTAGATCAAAACAGCACCGACATTAGTTCATTATATATGGACAATGGCTATCTATTTTTTCAATTAGAACCCGTTGAAGTGCTAGTTGGTGAAGACAGTATAAATCTTGAAATACGAATGTATGAAGGTGAGCAAGCGCGCATCAGCAACATCACTATTACAGGTAATACGAAGACCAACGACCATGTTATTAGAAGAGAACTTCAAACCAAGCCTGGGCAGCTTTTCAGTAGAGCAGATATCATTCGTTCACAACGCCAATTAAACGTTCTAGGATTTTTTGATCCAGAAGGAATGAATGTGATTCCTACTCCTGATCCAGCTTCAGGAACGGTAGATATTGAATACCAAGTTTCTGAAAAACCAAACGACCAACTTACGCTGCAAGGTGGTTATGGCGGTGGTATTTTGATTGCTACAGTTGGTGTTCAGTTCAATAATTTCTCAACGAGGAATCTCTTCAACATGAGAAAAACGCGCGGCTTGCCTGCAGGTGATGGGCAAACATTAAGCTTGCAACTAAATACAAATGGCAGACAATACCAAGCATTTAATGCTTCGTTTACTGAACCATGGCTAGGAGGCAAAAAGCCAACATCATTAACAGTAAGCACTTTTTATTCATTCTTTTCGAATGGAGCAAGAAAATATGTAGATGTTGGTGATTTAGGTAGCCTTTTCAATACAAATCGTCAGTATTTCGAGCGTATAGGCGCGTCCGTACAACTTGGAAAAAGACTTAAATGGCCGGATAATTATTTCACGGGTATTGTAGAAGCCAGTTATCAACGCTACACCTTACAGAATTACAATCAGTTTTTCTTCATTAATACAGGTAAGGCCAACAACCTGTATTTGAAATTCAGACTAAATAGAAATTCTTTAGACCAAACACTTTTTCCAAAAGCAGGGTCTGACATCACCTTTAGCTTGCAAGTGACTCCACCTTATTCTTTCTTTAATGAGAAAGATTACGCTACCGCCTCGCTAAGCCAAAAATTCAGTTGGTTAGAATACAACAAATGGAAATTCACTGCAGCTTCTTATAATCAAGTATTCAACAAGTTCGTACTATATACCAAGGCTGGTTTTGGTGCCGTTGGTTTGTATAATAGAAAAGTTGGTTTAGTTCCATTTGAACGTTTTTATCTAGGTGGTGACCCATTTGGTAGCGGTGGTGCAGGTGGAGGATTAAACCAGCTTGATTCTAGAGAAATTATCTCACTGCGTGGTTACGGCTTTGGTGCGCTTTCTCCTTCTACCGGAGCAACTTTGATTAACAAATACACCGCAGAATTGCGCTATCCATTCTCTTTAAACCCAAGCGCTACTATTTATGGCCTAGCGTTTGCAGAAGCAGGAAACAGCTGGGAAAACTTTAGGACCTACAACCCACTACAAGTGTATAAGTCTGCTGGACTCGGAATTAGATTGTTCTTACCAATGTTTGGATTATTGGGTGTGGATTGGGCTTACCAGATTGACGAATGGCAAGAAAAACCTAATTCACCTACCGGACTTGATTTAAAACGTTCTTGGTTCCACTTTACACTTGGTTATCAATTTGGTCAATTATAAAACTAAAACAACATGAAATTAAAAGGTATTTTTTTAGCTGCAATCGTGGTTATGATTGCGCTTAACACACAAGCACAACGCTACGCTTTCATCGACACTGACTATATTTTAGAGCAAATTCCTGCATATCAGGAAGCGCAAACCGAAATAGATGCGCAGGCCGAAAAATGGCAAAAACAAATTGAGGCTCGCTATGCGGAAATTGAAAAAATGTATACCGCTTACAAAGCTGAGCAAGTGCTTCTAACACCTGAAATGAAAAAGAATCG
Organism: uncultured Flavobacteriales bacterium; assembly: GCA_964637935.1. Taxonomy (GTDB): domain Bacteria; phylum Bacteroidota; class Bacteroidia; order Flavobacteriales_G; family Salibacteraceae; genus SHAN690. Next base: position 2,926 of record CAZWXC010000270.1, read on the forward strand.
TGAAGATGAAATCATCAATAAGGAGAAAGAAGCCAAAGATTTTCAAAAAGAAAAATTTGGAGTAGACGGTGCTCTTTTCAAGTTGAGACAAGAACTCATCAAACCAATTCAAGAGTCGGTTTTTGAAGCAGTGCAAAAGATGGCAGATCAAAAAAGCTATGCTGTAATTTTTGACAAAGCTGCATCAAGTTCAGCACTTATCTATGCTAATCCAAAATATGACCAAAGTGATGAAGTTTTACAACGTTTAGGTTTTACACCTGAATCAGAATAATCTCTTTTATTTGCACTTCCAAAAAATAAGAAAATGAAAAACCTAGTAATAGCCCTTCTTTTAGTAGTAGCCACAATTGGTGTAACAAACGCTCAAGTAAAAAACAAATTTGGGCACATCAACTCTCAAGAATTGCTTGAAGTAATGCCTGAAAAAGCAACTGCTGATCAGCAAATTGAAGAATTTGGAAAGCAACTTCAAAAGCAACTTCAAACCATGATGGCTGAGCGTGAAACAAAAGTGAACGACTACATGGAAAACGAGGCTACAATGAGCGAAATAATTGCTCAAACAAAAGCAGAAGAAATTCAAATGCTTGACCAAAGAATTCAAGCTTTTCAACAAAATGCACAACAATCTCTTGCTAAAAAAGAAGGTGAAGCTTATCAACCAATTCTTGACAAAGCAAGAAAAGCAATTGAAGAAGTAGCGAAAGAGAATGGATTTACCTATATTTTTGACGTAAGTGCTGGTGCGCTGCTTTATCAGCCTGAAAGCGATGACATCCTGTCGTTAGTTAAAACAAAACTTGGTATTCTTTAAGATTCATCACATATTCATTAAATTAATCCCAACTTTGAGTTGGGATTTTTTATTTATACCAATTGAATCTACACGCACGAAACCCAATAGGAATTTTTGACTCAGGTATCGGTGGATTAACCGTTGCTGCGGCCATTCATAAATTGCTTCCAAACGAACGCATCGTTTATTTTGGAGATACAGCCCACTTGCCTTATGGCGATAAAAGCGCCAAAGCGATACGAGGCTATTCACAAAAAATCACGGAATTTCTGCTTGAGAAGCATTGCAAAATGGTTGTGATGGCTTGTAATACTGCAAGTTCTGTTGGGTTTAGAATCGTAAAACAAACCTGTGGAAGCAAAGCTTTGGCTACCAATGTGATCGACCCAATGGTAAAGTATGTGTCAGCAAATTATCAAACGGGAAAAGTGGGCATAATTGGCACAAAAGGAACCATAGACTCTAGGGTTTATCCTCGAAAACTGAAACAAGAAAACGAAGAATTATTGGTAGCAAGTGCAGCTACTCCACTTCTTTGCCCCATGATTGAAGAGGGTTTTTTCAACAACAATATTTCAAAAACCATCATTTTCGATTACCTGTCACGAAATCAATTGGAAGAGATTGATGCTTTAGTTTTAGGGTGCACCCATTATCCTTTAATCAAAAAAGAAGTAGAAAGTTTCTACAAAGAATCTGTTGAGGTAATTGACAGTTCAGAAATTGTGGCTCGGGATGTACAGCGCCTTTTAGGTCAAAAGAATTTGCTCGCACAAAAGAAACCAACCTCAAGAAATCACTTTTACGTGTCAGATTA
>CAZWXC010000271.1:0-4527 GCA_964637935.1 uncultured Flavobacteriales bacterium
ATTCTCTTGTAGGTAAGCGAGAAGTAACCATCAGCATCCGTGGTAGCTTCAGCAACTACTTCATAGTTTGTATTCGGATCGAACCCGTATTCAAGTTCAAGGTAAACCGTTGCATTTGCAATTGGTTGATCCGAACAATCTTTAACTACTCTACCCTTCCATGTAAAAGAATTTCTGTCTCCTTCATCTGGATTCTTTTTACACCCAGAAAACATAACCGAAATTGCAAGTATGGTAAGGCTATAAATTATTGTTTTCATAATATCGAAACTTTGAAGGTTTTAGAAGATCTATCAGATTGAGCTTTAACAATATATAATCCTGATTTTAGTGAGAGAGGAAGTTCAAGACGGATGCTTTGATTTGTTTCCAGCAATACTTCATTCATTGGTAGTACTGATCGACCATTTAGATCAAACATTTCAAAGGAATAGTTTCCTTTTTCTAAGCCCACCAGATTCAATATGCTACCGCTTTTTGTAGGATTGGGATATACCGAAATTTCATTTATAAGATTAACTGTTTCATCTTCTTGTCGCTTATTAAAGCCTTCTAAGTCCACAAACTCCTCCACACAAACCCATTGTGGAATAGCTACGAGATTGAGCCCTCCAAAAGGTGGAAAATTGGCATTGCTGCCATTGTCAATAGGAAAGTTTTCGGATCGCAGTTCTGCGTTTGAATTTGCTTCTATGGTAAAGGGCTCGGATCGAGCAAAAATGCCGTTGTTCATTAAATTATAGCCATACAAATTAGTTTGTGTTGGCCAATCCATATTCGTATATGATCTAAAAACATCCTGCGCTCCTTGCCCCACATATTCATACAATGGATTTGTGTTGACACCAGCGGTAATATCATATTCGGCTTGCATTATTACACTGCCTTTGGCACGGTAGTTATCAATAAGCATTTCTTCATCGCCAATTTCTCGGTTTAGGTAGCGCGCTAGTAATGTCCCATTTTGGTCATTGACCATAAATGTATCTGGCATTAAATGGTTGATCAACGAAGAGTGCATGCGGTTCATAGATGGGTAGGCTATTGTACCTGGTTTAGTGGAAGGCAGCCAAGGTGCAATAGTTTGCTGCTGTGGATAGCCTGGCAAGCCATTAACCTCACCTATCACCACATCAAAAGGTGTATTTGCCATAATGGTGGCTGCGCCTTCGTTAAAAATGTTGAGTTCGGGGTCTCGATTGTCTTGATAATCGAAAGCGCTCATAGTTGGTACAAAGCAAAACCCAAGTGTTTGAGTAGACATAGACCTATCGAAAAGACCAAGTGGGGTGTCGGTAAGTGAATATGATGGACATGCTGTGCCAGTAGAACTGCCTACCGGGCTATCAAGACTGGTTTCAAATCCTAAAAAGGCCCTTGTCATATAGTCGTTTTCTGAACTTGGAAAAATATTGGTAGGTAAATCGGCCCCTAAAATACTTCCTGGCATCACATCCCACTCTATCATATCATTGGTTGACAATTCAATGCTTTCATTCAGTGTATTTTCATATTCTAATTCTAAAATAGGAAAAGGAAGAACGATACAAGGCCAACTAAAAGGCCCAAAACATCTTACTGTTGTCAAAACAATATTCAATTTAAGCTTCCACCTCCATTCTTCTTTACTTGCTGTAAAGAAATTCTGGCCATTTTCTATTGCACGCAATTCCAAGTCAGTAATGTTTGCAAGCAATTCTTGACCTAACACTGTCATTTTAAGTTCTTGATGATAATCTAAATAAGTATCGTTGGGCTGTGTAATACATTCATCATAAATACCCGTTTGGCGTTCACCAGTCATCAAGCCATTTGCAATAGCCACCATTTTCACATTTCTGGGATACCCGCCATTACCAAGATTATCAAATTCATCTAACAGCAGCTGACGTTCCGGGGTTATCCCATAATTACCACTATTGTTTTGGGTATAATGAGCTAATAGTAACTCTCTTGCCGAAGGGCTTTGGAGTGTATTATTCATGCCGACAAGGTTACTTCTTATGGCAGCTGGCCATCCTATGTTAAAAGCACCTCCAAGTTTCGCGTAAAAGAGCTGCAAAGCCAATGGTACGTATGCTCCTTGATGCTCTGCATCTAAAGATATAAACAATCGTGTATTATGCACATTAGCGGTATAGCAGGGAGAAAAATTCGGGTTTTGTTCCATCCAAGCAAGTGCGTATCTGGTTATGAGTCCTCCACTACTCGAACCAATTATTACAAATTGATGTTGAGGGTCGCTGTTTTGGTCAAGCTTGTTACATTTTAGATAATCAATAAGATTAACTAAACGCATAGCATTGTCAATGGTAGGATCTTGACTTCTTTTCCAATTCACAATCAAAACAGTGTAGCCATGATTTCTAAGATCACCCAAGCCCGCTTTCTCGAAAAATTTTCTGTATTTACTTTTGTTAAAAGGCATTTCAACAAAATCAAATCCTGGAACGAAAATGACGAACTTCTCAGGTTGACCAGAGCCTTGAACATCACAGCTTGGATAAACATCCACACTAAAATCATCGGGAAAAACCCAAGTTTCATTAGGATCAACCTCAGTGAAATACGGAGGCACAGCAACCCTTGCAACAGCCCCGCCATTTAAACTTGGATCACTAGGCACTGTTCTCCTCACTTCTACAGCGTGCTCATAACCAGCAACATAATTTACAGAATAATGAGCTAGGTTCGTAATATCTACCACATGCCAACCACCACCATCATGGAAATTAATCTCTAACTTAATATCTCCTTTTCTGTAAAGAGATTCCAGTGCAGGATCAATAAACATGAAACTTGGATCAATTCGATAGACTATTTCAGGGTTGGCGTTTACTTCCGGAATGCAAGCAGTGCTCAAAACATTCCCATATCTATATGGTTCAGATTGCCTAAATGGGTTGTCAATTATTACAGGCCCATTAGTATCAACCAAAAAATAGGTAGTATCACCAAAGACTGAGTCTTTGAGTTTATAAAATTGATAGTCGATGATTGGGACCACGACAGTATCACTGCCAAAAGCATGAGCTCTACTAAATACTGAGTCTGCTCTTTCAAAAGCATTTGTATCGTGATGTCCCCACCATAACTCATCATAGAGTATGCTCCATGTAGCAGTGTTAATGGTATCAGTATTGGTGTATGAATACCAAGAAGTATCTATAAAATGAGCTGCTTGATCATAAAACACTGGCGGACTTGGGTGGTTCAAGTTACTGAACATTGTCCTGAGTTGAATATTCACATAAGCAGCAGCACTACCACCAGTAAGCTGAGCCGAACTTTTAATTTGGATTGCACATAACACAGTGCTTACAAATACGATTTTTGTGTAGTTGAGTAGTTGAGTAGTTGCGAATTTAAAAGTGGTTTGCATAGAGATAGGGTTTGTTAGTTATTGCGTTTCAATTTGTCGAAGCTAATGAAAAGATTGAATGACGTAATTGCATATTATGCAACTCGATAATTTCGGTTTGCATATTTTGCAAATAGATATAGACATAAAAGTTGCATTTCTACCTAAAAATAGGTATTGTGTGAACTTCTTGTGAACCGTTCTTTTGCTCACTCGTTTAAAATCATTCTAAATAAAGAAAGATTCAAAGCATCCAATTCCATGGCAATAAGAAATTACATCGCTTCCATCACACTATTTTTCTGCTTCGCGCTACCTGTTTTCTCCATCTCGCATGAAGAAACCACCAAAGTGCGCATGGTAATCAATCTAATGGATTACATAGCCAAAGATTACGTTATGGCAGTGAAAGACGGAGAAATTGCCAATGAATTTGAATTTGCAGAAATGCAAGAATTCTCAGAAAACGCGAGCGTATTTTACACAGAGCTTGAGGCACAAGGCACCGTAAAACAGGATGCAAAACTGCTCGCCATGTTTGATGAGCTGAAATCATTGATCGCATCCAAGGCTTCGCCAGAAGTTGTGGGAACGCACGCGGGCAAAATTCGTGAATCGATGGTGGAGATGAAGCTAGTTTCATTGGCACCAATCGCTTGGCCAAACCTAGATAATGGAAAATCAATTTTTAGAGCCGAATGTGCTTCTTGCCACGGTTATCAAGGAAAAGGTGACGGCACTGCAGGTGCAGCTTTAAGCCCTGCACCAACTAATTTTCACAATCAAGAGGTAATCAATAATATTTCTCCACTGCAGGCTTTTAACACTATTACGCTTGGCCTTGACGGTACTGCAATGCGCGCTTTCAATGAGCTTTCGCAATCTGAAATCTGGGATTTATCTTTCTATATTTTGAGCCTTCAACACGAAGGAAAAACAACCAGAGACGCTAAAAACACGAGTGATTTTTCACTAGAAGAAATTGCCACTTTGAGCAATGAGAAACTATTGGCAATCAACCCAAATGTGGATATTGCTGCATTGCGCACTTCAGCGCCAGAAGCGGTAGAAAAAGACGAATTGGCTGTTGCCAAACTATTTTTAGCACAATCGCAATCTGCTGCGCAAAATGGCGACTTTGACGAAGCTACAGCGCTTGCTTTGAA
>CAZWXC010000272.1:0-4516 GCA_964637935.1 uncultured Flavobacteriales bacterium
ATTAACGGTTGGTGCGAATATGATTGCTTCTTTTCGGTTTTTCCAATTCAATGCGGTGCTGCCAAATGCATAGCTCAATCCAAAAAAGATGAACATCACAATCGAACCTAAAAATCCTAGCTTTTTATGAGAGGGTTCTCTTCCCAAAATAAATAAACTGAGCACAGCGACTAAACTTAAAATGAAAAACAAACTGATCCATGCCCAAGTATCTGGATGTAATGAAAGTGCAGCATTTTGCCACCATTGAGTAATGAAAAATGGCTCAATCGCATCAACTTTGTCTGTGATTCGGCTATTCGCGATTTCGAGATTATAAATCACATCTTCGTCATCTGGCGACAGCCTTAATGCGCGTTCGTAGTTGAGAATAGCATTTGCTACACTTCCAGTTTTGAAATAGCAATTTCCCAAATTATAAAATAGGGCGGAAGACACAATTCCAGTTTCTGAAATCTCACTGTATATTGCTTTCGCAGAATCGTATTGACCAATCTTGTACGCGGTATTGGCTTGGTCAAATAGTTCGGTATAATGACTTTCAGTTTCTGCTCCAAAACCAGAAATCGAAATCAAAAGCCCTAATAGTATTAGCTTAAAGTTCATCTTCTAGTTTTTCAATTATTTCTTTACTGGCGGCAAGCATTTCTTCTTTTCCGCGCACCACGCCTGGCGCAAAACGAACCATGTCACACTCATCAAGTGCTTTTGTAAGTTGAGCGATAAGTACTTGACTCACATTTTTAGCTTTTAATTCGCTTTCAATGTTTTCACGATTTAGTTCTGCCAAATTGATGCTCAACTTATCGCTTAAGTAGCCAAACAACGCTTTAGAAATGGCTTCGTAAAAGGCTTCGTTCTTGTCATTTATAAGTTTAGTGGCCTTCACTAAATGCTTTTTAGCCACACCTCCAGCGCGTTTTGAAGTCAGGCTTTGGTCTTGCTCTTTTCTTCTTAAAAGAAGTATGATCATCCAAAAAGCTCCGCCTAAACCCACTGGCAATGCTGACAAGAGATAGTAGTTCTGTGTTTTGAAAAACGAAGATTCGCTGCGTGCTAAATCAGGATTTTCAGTTTTGATGAATCGAATATCCTTGCCTAAAATTTGCACATCTTCTTTCGAAGTTGGGTTGTAAACTGCAGCATCAGCGCTGTTAGCTCCTTTTGCCACGTGCAATGTGATGGGCTCCGATTCTAGCGTTTTATATTTTCCGCTTGACGGATCAAAATAACTCAGCTTGACTGGTTCTAATTCAAAGTCGCCTCCAAAGCGAGGAATAATAACGTATTCAAATGTTTTTTTGCCTGAAGAACCGCTTCCGTTGTTGCTGATGTTTTTACGCACTTTCGGGTCATACACTTCAAAGTCAGCAGGAAAATTAATTTTCGGTTCTGATAATAATTCGATGTTTCCGTTGCCAGAATACATCACTGTCAGGTTCACGGCTTCGTTGGCATTCAGATCGGTTCTGTCCACTTTTGCACTCAAGGTGAAGTTGCCCACAGCACCATCAAAATCTGCCGGCTGGCCCGAACTTGGTAAAGGCTTTACGTTTATTTTTTCGGTATTGCTGGCTACGGTAATATTCACCTCTTTGTAAGAGGGGAATCCGAAAAAGCCTCTTCCACGACTTTTGTCTTGTAAACGCACACGCAATTCCATTTCAAGTGGATCAACTTCAAGTGTTCCTGATTTTTGTGGAGTCAAGATCACTTTTTTCAAAGTGGCTACTGTGAATTGCCGGTTGTTGATGAATTCCTTGCTAACCTCGTTACTATTGGATAAATCAATGTTTTGAGCATAAAATCCATTGAAAACTGGATTGTTGCTTGAATAATTAACCAATTGCTCGGCCATGTAAATTTTGTAAGTAGCCACTATCTGCTCACCAACGTATGGGTTTTTGTCATCTACAAAAAGCTTGATAAACATGGTAGTGCTCAGGTCATTTTCGCCTTGAGCCTGCGCATTGCTTTGTGCCTGCTTTGCTACTTTAATGGTGATCGCTTCAGAATTGAAGGTTTCGTTTTTGGTAGAGAGTGTTGCTGGGCCAATTTTTGCTTCGCCTTCTTTTAGAGCTCTTAGAACATAGCTCACGGTAAACGATCTACTGCGCTTTCCATTAATATTGATCGAGCTTTCGCTCATGTTTGGTCCACTCAGCACTTGTAGGTTTTGCATGTTGGGAGGCGTGAAGTTGGCACCAGCTAGTTCTGTCTTGTATTCAAGCGTAAATCGCTCACCTACGGCAACTTGTTTTTTGCTAACGCCTGCTTCAAAATTTTGAGCAATCGAAGTCATAGAAACCAACATCAACGCTATGTATAGTATACTTCTCACCAGTCTTTTTCTATGGTTTTAGGAGTTCCTTTTTTCTCTTGTTTTTTCAGCTGTAGCTGAATTTTCTGATCCTGTTCTTTGGCAGCATCTAGCATTTGCTCCGCTTCTCTTGGAGAGATGTTGATTGGTTTTGGCTGCTTTTGCTGCTCACCTTTTTGCTCATCCTTTTTATCGCTTTGGTCGTTTTTCTTTTCAGAATCTTCCTTTTTCTCCTGATTTTCTTTGTTCTTGTCTTCTCCGTTTTCGCCCTTGTCGTCTTTTTTATCCTTGTTCTCTTTATCCTGGTCTTGTTTGTCTTTGTCTTGTTTGTCTTTGTCTTGTTGTTCTTCGTTCTCGTTTTTGTCTTGATTCTCGTCCTTATTTTGCTGCTCTTGCTGTTGTTGCTGCTTCAGCATTTTTTGGGCGTAAGCCAAATTGTAACGGGTTTCATCATCGTTTGGATTTAAACGAAGTGCGTCTTTGTATGATTTCACGCCCTCTTCAAATTTTTTGTTTTGAAGGTGAACATTTCCAAGGTTGTGCAGCGCTTTGGCCTTTTGTTCATCAGTTTTGGCTAAGCTCGCAGCTTGCTGAAATTGACTTAGCGCAGTTTCGTAATCTCCGTTTTTAAAAGCCGTGTTTCCAAGATTGTATTGGCTTTCAAACTGAAATTGATCTTTTTCAGAAGCCTTTTCATAATGTGTTTGTGCCTTTTCAAGGTCACCTTTTTCGTAGGCTTTATTGCCCATATACAGGTCTACCGTTTGCGCTTTTGCGAAAGCGAAACTGAACAACAAGCCGATAAATGTTAGGTATTTCTGCATGTATGGTTTCTCTAATGCGAATCAAACAGTTTTTCCCACCAAATAGATTTGGTGTTTGGAATTATTAACTCAATGATGAAAAGTAATAGTGCCGGAAGCAGCAAATACTGAAAACGATCTTCAAAATCAGTGTACACTTTCGAGCCTATTTCTACTTTTTCAAGTCCATCCATTTCTTTAAAAATGCTGCGCATGCCGCTGTCACTATTTGTAGCGCGCACAAATATGCCATCAGTTTTTTCTGCAATTTTCTGAAGCATGGTAGCGTCAAGTGCAGTTACAATGGTGTTTCCCTCTTTATTCTTTCTAAAACCGACTTTTTTTCCTTGGTAAAACAATGGAATTGGTGCTCCATTTTCTGAGCCCATTCCAATGGTATTGATCATCACTTCCTTTTCTGCGGCAAGTTCTGCCGCTTCCATTGCCTGTTCTTCGTGATTTTCTCCATCCGAAATCAGAATGATATTTTTTGAGGTTGGTGTGTCAAAATCAAAACTGTTCATGCAGAGGTTTATCGCGTTGCCGATATCGGTTCCTTGTGTGGTAATCAAGTCTGGTTCTATGCTTTCTAAAAATAGGCGAGCTGCGCTGTAGTCAGTCGTAATTGGCAGTTGCACAAATGCTTCACCGGCAAATACCACTATTCCTATTCGGTCGCTTTTCAAGTAGGTTAACAATTCTTGAATACTGCGTTTTGCTCGATCTAATCTTGTAGGATAAAGATCTTCAGCCTGCATACTATTGCTTATGTCAAGCGCAATCATCACATCCACACCTTTGCGTTTTACTTCTTCGGTTTTACTGCCGAATTGTGGATTTGCAATCGCAAAAATCAAACATGCCAATGCGATGGTGTAAACGGTAAGCTTAATCCAACCTTTTGCATTAGACATGAGCGGAGCCAGTTGTTTCAATAGCGATTGATCTACGCCACGGCTCAATGCTTTTTTTCGCCATTGCATATACAATATGCGGAGCAACCAAATTGCTGGAATCAGCAATAAGAAATAGAGATAATATGTGTTTTCGAACCTAAACATCAGTAATAGCGCTTTTAAGTGCGAAACGTTTTATTAAAAATTCTAGCATCAATAATCCCAAGGCCAATAATGCTAATGGCAAGAATTCTTCACTTTTCTTTTCGAATTGAGTTTCCTCAATAATCGTTTTTTCTAAACTGTCAATTTTCTGATAAATGTCTTTTAGTTTCTCATTATCAGTAGCTCTGAAGTATTCGCCATCGGTCAGATCAGCAATTTCAGTCAAAGTTTTTTCATCAATGGTGACTGGAACGTTCTGATACCTGATTCTTCCGAAAACATCTTGGTAGGGCATAGGTGCTTCGCCTATGGTGCCCACACCAATTGTGTAT
>CAZWXC010000273.1:0-4514 GCA_964637935.1 uncultured Flavobacteriales bacterium
GGGATGAATAAACCAATCAAAACCCTGATTGCGCATTACTTCTTCTCTGCTTTTGGCATGCGCTAATTTCTTCTTCTCAGGATTTTTGTAAAAGGTATTTCCAATGGAGAGCAACACACCACCAGGTCTTAAAAGCGATGCACTCTTTTTGAAAAAGTCTACCGGATCAACTTGATGCTGAAGCGCATGATTTATGACAATTAAATCGAACGAATTGGGTTTTAATTGCGCTGAAAGTGCATGTGTATCAGCTACTAAGCGAATGATATTTTCTGCAGGAAGAATGGCCATCAAACCATCTTTTTCATGCGTGAAATAATCTGTCGCAATCAATTGATCAGTATGCTCAGCTAAATATTTGGTAAGCCAACCATTCCAAGCACCAATTTCTAATGTTTGCTTAAAGCGTTGATTTTTTAATTGACTTTCAATCCAGTTTAAGCTCTGTTGCCGCCATTGCCATATTTTTTCTGCTCCAAGATTTCCAAAAGGCAAATCCAATAGATCTTTTTGCGAAAGCGCATGAAAACCCTGTTCTAAGCGCATTGCGTCAAATTTTGGCAAGTAGTTTTCTAAAAAAGACTCAAAAGTTGGTGTCACAAACCAAAACAGATCGCCCTTTTGCTTCAATAAACTTGGTTCAAGAAAAAGTTGCTCAATCATTTGCCCTTGGTTTTATTGATTTTATGCGCCACTAGGTAACCCAAAGCCATCATAAATTGATGCGCTGCCATTATCCATAAAATCTGATTTACAGAACCTTGACCAAAAATGGAAAGCATCATAAAGAAAGCAAACAACGCGATAATTCCCATAACATTCACCACAAGAATTTTCCATTCTTTGCGGTCTTGACTCAATTTCAAAATCCATTTTAGATAAACGTATGGCATGAAGCAAAAAATCAATTGTGGAATAAAAGCACTTACATTCAATTGGATATTATAAACCAGATTGAAGATGAATTGCACCGCTATTAAACCTGCTAAAACCAACGGCAATCCCACTACTATCAAGGCTTTGCTTGATGAGTTTTGAGTTTTGAGGTTTGAACGATAAAAATGATGGATAAAAGGACCACTGAGAAACATGGCTCCTGCTTGCAAATTCAGCAAAAACATCATGATAATTTGATAATGACCTAGCGCTTGATTGCTTAATAATTGGCTTGCGCCAACCAAATCTAACTTACTGAGCAGCATACCACTAATTCCGAGCATTGCAAAGAAAAAAGCTCCTTTCAGATAGTTTTCAGAGAAAGTAACTTGCCTCAAGTCAAGCTTAAAAATGAATAGGTTTAAGATGACTTTTAGCCAAATTCCAATGATTATTACGAATAGAATTTGAATGAAATTTTCCACAAAAAAAAGTGCCGCTATTTGAGCTATTAACCCTATTGCTTCAACAGCTAACATGGAACCAAATTTATGCTGAAGAGTAACATTTACATAAAACGATTGAACGATATAACGCCCTAAGATCATGGCAAGAAGCACCATCGCCATGGTTTGATCAAAATACATAAAAGCCAGAACCGCAATTGGCAGCAAAAACACCAATCGTTGCACAAAAAATGAGGCAAATGCTTGCGAATAAGTGGCCGGTGTAAGTGCGAAATGCCGTTGTAAAAACTCCTTATTACCCCAATTTAAAATGCCATTGGCCAATTGCTGCCAAACCAATAGTTCAACCACTGCTCCCCAAGTTTCTGCGCTAAATTGGCGAACGACAATAGCAGCGATAGCCATGTTTGCAACTGCTGGAATCAACTGCCAAGCGCCATTCATGGCCGAAACAAAGAGTTTTTTAGCCATTCGTTCGTACTATTGCTCTGAGGTTTTGCTTTAATGAAATCAAGATCAAAATAAAGCATACGAATACACCCCAAAATCTAGGATAGCGAATCACAACATCAATCCATTTGATTCCTGTATCAAAGGCAAACCATGTCCAAGACACAGAAACAGAAAGTATCGCCAAGAGCGGTAAAATCATTCGAAACCAATCTTCTGATGCTTCTCTGAAATAACGCCACCAAAGCACAGCGGGGAAAACTGCCATCACAAAATGATAAGTGGCCGATGCAGGGATTAATACCAAAACAACCATCGTTGAGAGTAAAAGCGTTGAAACTACTCTCAATTCTTTTGAAACAGCCTTAAATTGATAACCTATATAAATGGCTACTCCCAGCACCGAAAAAGAAAACAAGTATTTTAATATGGTCTTCAACATAGTACTATCAATGATTGGATTGGGATTAGCAATCTCATCAAATACAAACAAGTTTGCGAGCAACGATTCTAAACTTTGAAAGGCATATGGATGCTGCCCTTGACCAGGAATATTTCCAGATAAATGCGATTTTAGAATGGCGAGCCATGCGATGGTTGCTTCACTCCCCAATGCAAACCATTGAATGCCAAACATCACAACTACAAAAACCGAAAACCAAACCAAAATCTTAAGACCTGCTTTACGCGAAAAGCCCGCCAATAAGATCACTGGAACATATTTCACGGCAACGATAAACGCCAATACTGCACCTGAACTTTTTAGGTAATTTTTTACCAGAAGCCAATAAGAACCTAGCATGCAAACGGTGAGTAACACGTAAAACTGACCAAATCTGAAATTGGCTGCCAAAGGCATTGTCACAAAAGCTAAAAGTGCGAATGAAGAAAGCCAACTTAGCTTAGATAAGTCCTTAACAAGCAAAACAATTAAACCCAACAATATCAAGTTGATCATGAGCCAAATTTGTTTTGCAGTTAGAATTTCGAATCCCACAAAAGGAACCATTAAAAGTGCAGTAATTGGTGGGAATGGAGTAAAACGCGCTATTTCAATTCCATTCTTTTTGGCCTGAGCTTCAAACCAGTCATTATCATAAAATTGAGCTGCGTTTTCGCCTTCCATCAATAATTTAGAAGACAAATAATAGTTCTGAAAGTCGCTTTCAAGCTTTGTAAAACCTGGATAAAATCCTTTCACAAAAAACACTGCTGCGGCAAGAATAATCCAGACCCAAAGTGCTATTTGCAGTAATCGCGACTTCATGCTTAAATCATGCCTTTAAAAATGAAATATGCTTCGCGAACATGCGCGATAAACTGAGTGCTGTTCTTTATACCAGACAAACGATCTAAAATGTAACCCAATCTAAAATAGAACTTGAAATAGGCAATGTTTCGCAATTGCCGTAAGCGTTTTTGCGAAACCAAACCTGTTCCCATGGCAATGAAACTGCCCGATTGATCCATCACTTCTACTCCATCGTCAATCAAACCTTGCGTCAATGCTTCTTCACGAAACGATGTATTGCTGCGTGGTACTGCAATATTGAATGAAGCATAATCGGCTTCCAATTCAATGGCGAAGTTCACCGTGTTAAGAATTGATTCCTCAGATTGGCCTGGCACACCGAGTAAAAATGTGCCCAGTCTCGAAATTCCAATTTCTTTGGTCAGTTTGAAAGTTGTTCTGATTTGATCTAGCGTATAGTGCTTTTTATATTGCTCTAAATAAGCTTCATCTGCCCATTCTACACCAAACATGATCATGTTACAACCTGCAAGTTTCATTTTTCTAATGCGTGTTTCGTCCAACACATCTACGCGAGAAAAACACATCCAACTGAAGTTGAATTTTTGCTCAATCATGTAATCGAGCACCTGATTTGTAATGTCTTTTTGAATAAAAAAGGTTTGATCAGAAAAATAGATGTAACGAATACCGAGCTTGTGCAAAGCACCCAGTTCTTCACAAATACTTTTTGCTGTGCGCTGCACAAAGGGCATGGTGCTCATAATGCAAAACGTGCACGGAAAAGGACAAGCATAATTGGTAAGTACCGTAGCCAATGGTTTTGCGTCCATGAAAGGCATCCTATAAAGCTCATTTTTGAACAAATGATGCTTTGGTGAAGGCATTTCCACCTTCTTCGCACGGTTTTGCTCCGCTTCTATGATTTGATCATTTTGCTTGTAGACCAATCCCGCTACTTTTTCATATTTCTCCAAAAAATATTGAAGCGGACCATCATTAAAAAAGTTGGTAATGATGCCGTCTAACCAAGAATATTGACGTAATTTTTCTAAGCGTTGATCCAAAAATGCATCACCAGAACAAAGCAATTTTGCCATAGGCAAAAGCTTTTTCAATTGATCAAAAAATGCTATATCTAAATCAAAAGAAACAGAGCCGCACTGGGCAATAATCAGATCTGGAGCGAAGTTTTGGCAAGCCCTCAAACATTGATCAATGGGCATTTTCTCTGCAATGGCATCCAACACATTTAGTTCAAAATCGCTTTCGCTGAAATGTGCAGTTTGAAGCAGTAAATCAACGGGTTGCGGCATATAATACGCCTTCGAAACCTTTGAGCAGTAATAGTCTCTGATGTAAATTTTATCTCCCGGAGGATTCAGAAATAGAACGCGTGGTTTCAATGCTAAGTTTAGGATTTAATGTTGCTAGACGCCAATTGAGAAGCCTTAGCAAAGTGAACGATT
>CAZWXC010000274.1:0-4502 GCA_964637935.1 uncultured Flavobacteriales bacterium
TGAAACGTAACGCCTTCTTCAGTGATTTTTCTGTTTGCTGCCAAACTATACACCTGATAACCACCACTATCGGTAAGAATTGGTCGTTCCCAACTCATGAATTTGTGTAAACCGCCAGCTTTTTGGAGTGTATCCATGCCGGGTCGCAAATACAAATGATAGGTATTTCCTAAAATGATTTGGGCTTTAATGTCATCACGAAGTTCGTGTTGGTGAACGGTTTTCACCGAAGCCACCGTGCCCACAGGCATGAAAATGGGCGTCAATATTTCACCATGATCAGTAGTGATTTTTCCAGCTCTGGCTGATGACGCGATGTCAGTATGTTGTAGTTCGAATTTCAAGCCGGCAAAGATAGATTTTGAAGGAACGAAAGAAAGCCTAAGAAATGGTAAGAATTGAAAATTCGCGAATGCTTGAAATTGGATGATAACTTAATCGAGTTCAAAGTGTAAAAACATCCTTTCAAAAAGTGCAAGTGTGATAATTTTCAATTGGCATCAACATCAATTTTCGCAACTTGCGGCCAACAATGAAACGCATACTTTTCACCGTAACCAACGATCTTAGCTACGATCAGCGTATGCAACGCATTTGTAGCGCACTAGCCGATGCTGGTTATGAATGTGAATTGATTGGAAGAAAATTGCGCGACTCTAAACCTTTGGCTTCACTCAACTTTAAGCAAACACGATTGAAATGTTGGTTCAACACTGGTTTTGCTTTTTATGCCGAATACAACATTCGTCTTTTTTTCTACCTGCTTTCGCGAAAATTTGATGCCGTTTGTTCTATCGATTTAGACAGCATTTTGCCAGGATATTTCGCGTCAAGCATGAAAGGAAAAACACTGATTTATGATGCTCACGAGTACTTTTCGCAAATGCAAGAAGTGGTTTCGAGGCCACGCGTGCACAAGGTTTGGCTTGCGATAGAGCGCTTTATGATGACACGCATCAAACATGGCTATACCATTGGCGAAGGCTATGCAGCTATTTTCAAAAAAGAATACAATCTTGATTTTGATGTAATCAGAAATGTGCCGATTTCACTTAAAGAAAGATCTGCTGAAAAACTAGAAAAATCGATTGTATATCAAGGTGCTATAAATGTTGGTCGCGGTTTAGAAGAAATGATCGAAGCCATGACTTTGTTGCTTGATTTTAAGTTGATAATTATTGGAAATGGTCCAGAATTAGAGAAACTAAAGCAACTTTCACAGCATTTAAATGTGATAGATCGTGTGAATTTTCTCGGTGCGCTTTTGCCCAATCAACTGAAAAAAGAAACAGGAAAATATTGGCTCGGACTTACCCTTTTTTCTGCCATTGGCGAACATCATCAGCTTTCGCTTGCCAATCGATTTTTCGATTACATCCAAAGTCATGTGCCGCAAATAGCCATGAATTATGCCGAATATGCAGCTTTGAATTCTGAATACGACATTGCCTACTTACTGCAAGATTTGAATGCAAGAAGCTTAGCTAAACTCATCAAAAGCGTTGCTGAAGATCCTGACACGTATTTGGCAAAAAAAGAGCATTGCGCCATCGCAGCAAATGAACTTTGCTGGGAAAATGAATCGAAAAAATTGATTGAATTTTACAAGAACATCCTATGAAATGGGTTATAACCTTTGTGACTGTATTGCTGATTAGCTCAGGCTTCACGGCCAAGAAAGCGCATGATTTTTACGTGTCGATTGCAGAACTAAATGTGGTAAACGATACGGTGCAGATTTCGATCAGAGTGTTTACAGATGATTTAGCTAACGTGCTAAAAGAAGAAAATCATCAAGCTTTTGCCTTGAGCAAAGCATCTGACTTTGAAAAAAACCAACATTCGATTGCCCGTTATTTAGAAGGAAAATTTACTGTTGGTAATTCTGTAAAACCAAGTAAAATAAATTGGCTTGGTCATGAATATGAAGAAGAAGTAACCTGGATTTATGGCGAGGCGGTGCTTCCAAAACAGACAAGTATTCTTTTCGTGAAAAACGCCATCATGATCGAATTTCACGAAAAACAGCAAAACATCATTCACCTTAAACGTGAAGATGGTTTTGAAACCGAATTGTGCAGTCAACGAAAAAGCGAGGTTCGATTTACGCTCTAATTCCCTTATCGTTCAAGCGAATTGGGCTAAAATTCAATTTCAAGACCTACCGGACAGTGATCGCTTCCTTCTACTTCGTTCAGAATAAAAGCATCTTTCAGGTTTGGCTTAAGCGATTCACTGGTCAAGAAATAATCGATTCTCCAGCCAATGTTTTTTGATCGAGCTCCAGCTCTGAAACTCCACCACGAAAACTTCTCTTCTTCTGGATAAAAATGGCGAAATGTATCTACAAATCCAGCATTTACAATGGCGTCTATTCCATCAATTTCTTTCTGCGTGTATCCCGCTGATTTGTTGTAATTGCTTTTATCGTTTTTGATATCAAGTGGTTTGTGAGCCACATTCAAATCGCCACAAATGATCACAGGCTTTCTGGTTTCAAGCGTTTTTATATGATTTAGAAAAACGCGGTCCCAATCTACTCGATAGTCTAACCTTGCTAATTCACTGCCCGAATTTGGTGTATAAACAGTAACCAAATAGAACTTATCATATTCTGCTGTCATCACGCGGCCTTCGGTATCATGCTCGGCCACACCCATATCATTTGTTACTGAAATGGGCTCGGTTTTACTCAAAATAGCAGTGCTGCTGTAGCCTTTTCGCTCTGCACTATTGGCATAAATATGATATTCGATACCAAACAGAGCTTCTTTCACTTGGTCTACCTGTGCTTTTGTTTCTTGCAGGCAAATCACGTCAGGATTCATTTCTTGAAGTTTTTCAATAAATCCTTTGCCTACTGTGGCTCTGATGCCATTTACGTTCCAAGAAATGAGTTTCATTATTCGTGTTTTTGTTTTGAAGAAAAGCAAAAGTAAGCTGACAAACTTATTAGGTGAAAAACCTAAGACGCTTAATTCAGATTTATCCTGAATGTAGGGGTACCAGATTGTCAAATATTTGCCTCTGTCAATGCACTTGTATTCTTATAAGATTTGACAATTACATGGTAAGCTTGAGGGTAGTTTTACCAAAGTAGTTTTTTTAATTGGGTTTTATAAAAGGAGAGTTGAGGGGCTCTCCTTTTTATTTAATAAAACTCGGCTCCAAAAATAAAATAGTTTATCTCATCTTACAGCTGCTTTTTGTATTTCATTCCTTTTCTTCGTTGGAAATTTTCATCTTGGATTTTCAAATGATGATGACATACTTCATACTTGGCTTATCTCACGTTCTTGATTATTCGGCCTACGATCACATGCTATTCATTTGCATCATGTTGCTTGGTTTGTCTCTGAAAGACTGGAAAAAAATGCTTGGCCTTGTTTCAGCTTTTACCGTTGGCCACTCGCTTACGCTGGCATTTGTGGTTTTGTACCAACCCATATTAGATACCGCGATTGTCGAGTTCTTAATTCCAATCACCATCATGTTAACTGCCGTTTTGAAGTTTTATAGTTCAAACAAAAGCATACAAAACAGCGGATTTATCTACGCTACTATTTTGTTTTTCGGGTTTATTCATGGGATGGGTTTTGCCAATTATTTGAGTGTGCTTCTTCCTTCTGGCGAAAATGTTAGTCAAATGCTTTTCGCGTTTAATATCGGAATTGAGGTTGCCCAACTCATTGTCGGAATCATATTCTTAGGCTTAATTGCCACTATCACATTCATGTCAAAACACACTACTCAAATAGCACAAAAGGCAATTGCTGTTGTTGGTGTAGTGATATCCTTACTTTTAGCGATTGAAAATTTTCCTTTTTAAATGAAAAACGTAATCCTTCTTCTATCATTTGCATTTGCATCTGTTACCACATTTTCTCAAACAGATTTTGCACAACTTGGCACGCAGCTGCCTACACCTAATGTTTACAGAACCGCCAGTGGTGCGCCAGGTCATGAATATTATCAGCAGCAAGCCAACTATAAGATAGACATAACGCTTGATGATGTGAAGCAGCGGATTGACGGAAAAGAAACAATCACATACATCAACAATTCGCCAGATCAGCTTTCTTATTTATGGCTTCAGCTTGATCAAAACATGCGAGCACAAGATTCTGACACCAAGAAAATCAAAACCATGAGTTTAGATGATGGCGCAAGTAAGCAAGAACTTGATGCTTTGCACAACGACTTTGATGGTGGGTTTAAATTGATGAAAATATCTGGCACTGATGGTTCAGACTTGCCATACACTGTGGTGAAAACCATGATGCGTATTGATTTACCAAAACCGCTTAAAAAAGGAGAGTCATTTTCATTTAATGTAGAATGGTGGTATAACATCAACAATCGTATGGAAATTGGCGGCCGCTCAGGATACGAGCATTTTGAAGAAGAAGACAATTACCTCTACACTATTGCTCAGTTTTTTCCAAGAATGTGCGTATATAATGAAGTGGAAGGTTGGCAAAACAAGCAGTTTTTAGGTAGTG
>CAZWXC010000275.1:0-4502 GCA_964637935.1 uncultured Flavobacteriales bacterium
TGGATCTGATTGAGCAGGTGGCGTATCGCAGATATAATCACCTGAACTAGTACAGCTGCCACCGCAACCGCTCTGGAAAGTATGAAGTAAACCTAAGCAGTGGCCTACTTCGTGCGTGAGCGTGCGGCCATCTGCTGAAGAAGTGCCTATGGTGCCCATGGCATCATTTCTAATAACAATACCATAAGTGCTCCAGTTGCCGCTGTTTGGAAATTGAGCATAGCCTAAAATTGTACCAGCACCACCCGTGAAGTTTTGAATGCTTTCTACCACCCAAATATTGAAATACTTGTTACTAGGCCAATATTCAACAGACTTTATGTTGTTACTCGCATTCACACTTAAGTTGGTTTGAATGTGATTGATTCCTTCGGTTGGGTTTCCATTTGGATCTATTTGCGCCAAGCGAAACTCAACCGTAGTTGAGGCAGCATAAGGCATAAATTCTGACCGTGTAAGATTAGTATCTGAATTTAGTCTGTTGTAATCATCATTGAGCACGCGCAATGCATCTTGAATTTGTGCCAAAGAAATGTCTGCATCACAATCTGAATAAGTAATATGAACCACTGTCGGAATAATAACTTTTTCTCCAGCTCTTGAGAATCTATTCAGAGCTGCGCCTTGATGTACTTGGTTTATGTATTCTTCTACTGCTTGTCGCGAAGCAGGATTTTGATTCATTTCTTGCTGATGTAGATGATCAAATCCACACCAATTTTCTTGAGCAAGAGCCGCTCCACCAATAGCACACGCGAGTGCCATCATCCATAATTTTCTCATAAAAATGCCCGTTTTTATTGTGCTTTCACAAACTGTTTAGTCACCGTGCTGTTTGCGCTCACCATCGAAATAACGTATACTCCAGGATTAAGGTTCGAAACATCTACAGACATACTGCTTTTATCGACCATCGGATTCTTCATTACTATTTGGCCCGAAATAGAAGTAATGTATATTTCTGCTTGAGCGCTCCACTCACCGCTGATGTAAAGACGTTCGCTCGCAGGATTTGGAAAGATATGAAGCGCTGTTTCATTCATTTCACCTATACCAACACCATTATCTGTAATAGTGAAAGACCATGTTTCACTCCAAGCGGATTGGCTTCCGCCAACAATTGCACGTACTCTCCAAAAATATTCCTGACCAGGAGTTAGGTTATCAATCAACGTTTCGGTATCATCACTAGTACTCACATTGCCTGTAGCCGCAGTATTTCTGGTAATTTTATTACTTGTTCCGAAACCTGAATCCGTATCTATTTCTAATTGATATGCTGATGCATTGTGAACGTGAAGCCAATCGAGCAACACATTTGATGGCACGCCTTGCGCTTCATTTCCTGGGTAAAACAAGTAAGGTGTTTGACCAAAATCGCCCGAAATATTAATGTTATCTAGATAAAGATTGTTACCGCCACCACTGGTAAATCTAAAGGCGAATAAAGTGCTTTCACTAGCCCATTGCATTGGCACATTGTTTACGGTAAACGTGGTGAAATCGCCAGCAGAAGGAGCAAAGACAGACGAACTAAGTGGAGCATTATTTGAAAGCTGTGCGCCCGATTTAGACCATACGGTGCGCCAAACATTTCCACAATCATTGCTCATCAACAAGGTGAGTTTATCGGTATTAGTTGCCTGAAATTGGCGATAAGCCACATCAAAAGACACCGAAATAGAAGAGAGAGAACGCAAATCAAGACTAGCAAAAATCAAATCGTTGATACTCTGTGTTTCACTGCCTATGTTATAGAATTTGTAACTGAAATTATCGCCATTACCGTGCTCCGTTTCATACTCCCATTTTCTTGAAGATTCAACATCGTGTTCGTCTGTAATCCAGCCATAATCTACAGTTTCAAAATCTTCGATAAAAGGAACGGGTGAACCAATATATTCAAGCACAGCAATGGCATCTTCTTGAACCATAGTTTTAGTTACCGAACCTTGAGTTACGGTCAATTCTAGATCAAAAACGCCTGCAAAATCCATCAAGATTTCTGGGTTTTGATCTGTACTTGTGTATGTGTTGTAAGGACTAGTAAGTGTCCAAGACCATGAATCTGGTTCGTAAGTGCTGGCATCAAACAATTGCAAAACCTCTCCTCTACAAATGGTTTGACTTGGTGTGAAATAATTGGCTTCTGTTAAATCTGACAATCCTGTAGCGGCCAAATTGCTTGATGTTCCCAATTGATTTCGCTGAGCTACACTGCTATTGAGAGTACCACGCATTACGTTTATTTGACCCGTAGTAAACATAGATTCGCAGCTAGCGTAGTCCATGAAATTCTGAACATTGTCTTGCGAACTACAGCTTACTTGAGCCGTATTGCAAGAACTATTTCCAACACCAATAGTATTTGGCGTATCGCTGATACCATCGTCCACGCTGCAATTATCTGCCAGTCCTGGTTCATTTGTTGGCCCCCAAGTGTGCGGCAATCCAAGGTAATGACCTATTTCATGTGTCAATGTTTTTCCACTCGTATTGCTAGCAGTTCCAATACTGCCAACATATCTGTGGTTTGAAATAATTCCATCTACAGATGCATCGCCTGCGCCTGCAACAGAAAATGGTCGGTAGGCATAAGCTGCTGCGCCACCCACAGCAATCACATTTGTTACCCAAATATTTAAATACTTATTTCTTGGCCAAGGATTCAGTTTAGAGCCGTCATCGCCTACATTAGTTTCTGCACTTTCTATGCGATCAATACCATTAGTGGTATTTCCGTTTGGATCTTTTCTTGCCAATCTAAACTCGATATCTGCAGTGCCAATTCGGCTTACAAAGGCAGCATCTATGTCAGCAAGCTCTTCGTTTACAGCTGCATAATCTTCATTTATAATGCGCATGGCATCATAGATTTGCTCATCGGTAATGTTTTCGGGACCATTTTGATGAATCACATGAAAAACTACCGGAATAATGATTTTATCTGCTCTACTCGATTGGTATTGAGCTTGAGAAATCCAATTTTCGTAATTCTGAAACGCTTCTTCTAATGCTGGATTGGCACTTCTTAGCTGATTTTCAAGGATGTGTTGGCCGCACTTTTGCTGTGCGTTGGTTGTAAAAAATACAATAGAAAGAATGCCCGCCCACAGGTATCTCATGTCGTTCGCTGTTTAGTTAAGTCGAGCGAAAATAAGTAACCAAAAAGACAAGCCTGTGTTAAATCAGTCTTATGCTGATACTTCTAACCTTGAATTAACTATTGATATCGGTAAAACGTGTAATGTCTTTTACCAAACCAAACACCATCAAGGTATCGTTTTCTACAATCAACGTTTTTGAACTTGGCACACCTAACACGTGCTGCTCTACGATGTTATCTTCTACAAATTCGCGCTTTATAGTAATGACAGTTAGCTTGTATTTATCGCGCAAACCAATATCTTCAAGCGAACGATTAATCACACCTTTTGGAGCCCTAATTTCTACAATCTCATAATTATCTGGCAACTCTAAGTAGCTTAAGATATTTGGATTGAGCAATCGCTCTGCAACAATTTTTCCTACTTCATCTTCAGGCGAAAGAATTTCGGTAACGCCCAATCGCTCTAAAATCATGCGTTGTATTTTGCCATGTGCACGCGCAATAATTCGCTTTACACCAAGCTCTACTAAGTGCACACAACACAGCATTAGCGCTTCAAAATCTTTACCGATGGCCACAACCACAGCATCTACTTCTGTAATTCCTTGGGCTTTTAAGGCTTTCAGATCTGTTGCTTCCATAGTAATTGCGTGAGCAACTTCATCTTTAATAGACTCAATGTGAGCAACATTGTTATCAATCGCAATTACTTCTGCGCCTCTGTTGGCAAGCATGGTAGCAATTGCTCTACCAAATTGACCTAATCCTATTACAGCGTATCTTGTAGACATTTCTCTGAATAATTATTGCGCAAACATAGGCAGCTAACTTTGATAAAACCACCTTAAATTATCATTCACTTTTCATGAAAAATTAAAATAATGAAGAAAATATCCAATTTTAATGTTTTGATTTTCTTCACTTTAAATGAAATTTGAAAAAAATTAATTTTGAGCTGTAACTTATGGCTAGTGCCACCGTCTGACCCTTGCAACCAACAAAAACCCTTTTTTGAACGCTATTGCCTTTAACCGGATTGTAGAAGAGCTTTCGAATCAGCTTTACCGCTTTGCCTTGTCGATGCAAAAAGACGAAGACGAAGCAAAAGATGCTGTGCAGGATGCTTTCGCGAAATTGTGGGAACGCAGAGATCAAGTAAATCCTGAAAAGGTAAAATCATACTTGTTCACTACGGTTCATCACAAGATTATAGACAATTTTAGAAAAGGTAAAAGACAGCAGAGCATTGACGAAACGCAAATCACAGAAAGTGTGAAGCAAGAAACGCACGACTTAAATGCGGTGCTACACGAAGCACTAAACACATTGCCAGAAATACAACGCAGTGTGATTTTGCTTCGCGATTACGAAGGGTATAATTATGAAGAAATTG
>CAZWXC010000276.1:0-4488 GCA_964637935.1 uncultured Flavobacteriales bacterium
TCATTTTCTTTGATGTATCTAATCAGTTGCTTGATAGGGTCGATTTTCGGACGAACTTCATAAAACAGGTTCGCACGATTAAATGATGCTTTAAAAACATTTGCATCTGTCATCCCAAGGTTTTTCTGTATGTCAGATTGAACTTTGGGTGTGGCAGTTGCCGTCAAAGCCATCACTGGAATGGTAGTACTAATACCTTTTACCATTTCTTTGATACGTCTGTATTCTGGTCTGAAATCATGCCCCCATTCAGAGATACAGTGAGCTTCATCAACAGCTACAAACGATATTTTTACCGACTTCAAAAAGTCTAGATTTTCTTCTTTGTTAAGCGATTCTGGCGCTAAATAGAGCATTTTGGTTTCACCATTTACCACATCTTGCTTGACTTTAGCTATTTCAGTTTTGTTCAACGAACTGTTCAGAAAGTGAGCGATGTTATCATTGGTACCAAAGCTTCTTATTGAATCGACTTGATTTTTCATCAAGGCAATTAATGGCGAAATGATGATGGCAGTGCCATCTAGAATAAGTGCTGGTAATTGATAACAAAGTGACTTGCCACCACCCGTAGGCATGATTGCGAATGTGTCGTTATTGTTAAGAACACTTTCGATCACTTCCTTTTGGCGACCTTTAAACTGACTAAATCCAAAGTGTTTCTTTAAATGATCTTCTAAAGTCATTTCTGTAGTTTGCATACGTACTTGTGCTTTGCTTTAAAAATATAATAAACCTGAAAAAGAGAGGTAATTATTTTATCGAAAATTGATTTTAATTGGGTTCTATAAATGAAATAAATCGATGACTGTTTCAGTTGAACATAGTTACATTAATTGAGCTTGCAGTTGTTGTGTGTAAATGATCATTTATCAATATGCCTAAACCAAAACTAAGAGGGTATTCTTTCATCAATTTGTAGTTTCTTTATTCCAAACAAATTCTGAAATAGGTCTATCGTTTAAAAAGAAATACCTACCGCCCCATGAGTGAACCACACGTTTGTAGATATCTTCTGTTTCACCGACTATTACTCTTCTTATTGTAACTTTAGAACGACCTTCATCAAATTCTTCTTCAATAATTTTCTTCTCTAAATCAATCACTTCCTCCCGCTCATCTTGATCTAAATCTGAAAGAATTTTTTCTATTGTGTTCAATCGCTCAATAGGATATTGGGCATCGCTATAGTATGTCAAGGCTTTCTGGTAATTGGCTTTTGCACTCTCATATTGCTTATTCATAAAAAACTGATCTGCATCACCAACAATTTTATCGAACATGGCTTTTTTATCATCTTCTTCAAATTGGGCTTTCAGCCTAGCTACTTCTTTTAACTGATTTCGAGGATATTCCTCTGAGGAAAAAACACCTAAAGCTGAATTGTAGGAGTTAGTCGCCAAATCCCATTGTTGTGTGGCTATTGCATCATCACCAGCTTTTAAGAATTTTTGATATTTATCCTTCTTATCTTTTTCTGCTTTTGAATTTGCTAAACTCTGTTCAAGCAACTTATTAATCGCGTCTATTTGAGTTTGAGGATATGATTCGTTTGGTTTTAATGATAATGCTTCGTTGTATTTGATCAACGCCACCTCAAAGTCATCGCTGGCCTTAAACTTATCACCTTCACTAACTAATTTTTTGTAAGCCTGATCTAATTCTTCTTGCTTTTGCTGAGCAATAGCAGCAGCAGCTTGTTTTTTCTTCTCTTCTTCTTGAGCAGTGAAAATGAAGTTGATTTCAGCAATTTTGTCTTTAGGATATTGTTCTCCTGGTTTCAAACTCGCAGCTTCAGAATATCTTGTCAACGCTTTTTCGTAGTCTTTTGCTGCTAAAAATCTATCCGCATCGGCAATGGCAGTATTATAATCACGCTCTAATGCTTCTTTTAACGCTGCTTGCTCATTTCTAATCTCAATCGCCTTTTGCTCTTCTATTATTTTTTCAATTTGAGCTCTAACATAAGTATCGTCTTTTATCTTCAAGGCCTCTTCATAGCTCACTCTAGCATCTGAATAAAGCTTTGATTTGAATAAATCATCGGCTATTGAAATCAATTTCTTGAATTTCTCATCAATAGCTTTAACCGCTTCCTTTTCTTGCTTTAACGCTTGCTCTTCTGCTACAAAAGCATTGATTTTTGCAATCTGAGAAATTGGATATTCTTGATTTGGGATTAATGCTAGAGCTTCGTTGTAAGATTTTTCTGCGATGGAAAGTTCTTTTTTAGCAAATGCTTCATCTCCTTTTTTAATCCAATCATCAAAGCGTCTTTGCAAATTTTCTTTCTCATTTTTAGCCAATTCTTCAGACTCGATTTTCTTAAGCGTCTGATTAATTAGAATTATTTGATTTGCAGGGTAGGTTTCTTTTGCCTTGACAGCTAATGCTTGCTCATAAAGTGCTTTTGCTTTCGAAAAATCTTTTTCTTCAAACTTTGAATCAGCGTCAGCAATATAAGACGCATAGGTTGCCTCTAATTCTTTCGCCTTTTCCTTTTGAGCATCTTGCTTTGCTTTTTCGGCAATCAACGATTCAATTACTATTATTTGCTTACCTGGAATATCCGAATTCGGATTGATCGATTGTGCTTCTTTATAAAGTGATATCGACTTTTGGTAATCATTTGCTTCAAGCGAAGCTTTTGCCTCATTAATCTTATCTTCAAATGCTTTCTTTAGTGCAGCAAGTTCTTCCTTTTTAGCATCCGCAGCCGCTAACTCTGCCAATCGCTCATCAATAGAAGCTATGCGTTGCTTTGGGTAAGCTTCGTTTTCTTTCAATGACAACGCACTTTCATAGGCTGTTTTTGCAGCTTTATAATTCTTTGAGAGAAACGCATTATCTCCTTCCGAAATATGCTTTTTATATTCAGCAAGTACTTTCTGTTCTGCCTCAGCAGAAGCTTCTTTAGCTGCTAGTTCAGCTTGTAGTTCTACAATTTTCTGGATTTGATCTGTAGGATATGTTTCTGCGGACTTTATAGCTTTAGCTGCTTTGTAAAACGAAAGTGCATTTATGTAATTGCCACTTTTAAAAGCAACATCAGCTTTTTCAATTTGCAGTTGATAGTTGGCCTCAAGCTGTTGATTTGCCAAACGCTCTTTTTCAGCATTGGCCTCTTCTGCCAGTTTTTGGTCAGCCTTTGATATTTGCTGTTTAGGATATTCTTCACTTCCTTTTATCCCAATTGCATTTTTATACAACGATTTAGCGTCCGCGTATTTCCCCTTATTGTAGGCGTCATCTGCTTTAGTGATCATTGCATTGTATTCCTGATCTATTTTCTCGGCAGCTGAAAGTTCTTGAGACTTTGCTTCTAGCGCCTTTATTTCTAGCTCGGCCTGCTTCACCTTGTCCTCAGCATAGCTGTCAGTTCCCTTTATTCCGATAGCTTCATTATATGCAGCAATTGCCTCTGTATATTTAGCAGAAGCAAAAAGTGCGTCAGCCGTTTTTATAACGGTAGCATAACGCTCTGAATTATTTGCCTTTTGGGCAATTTGGTTATTTACCTGTGTAAGTTTCTCCGCAACTTCTTTCTCAGAGGGTTTCATGCCTTGAGCAGCCAATAAATTATCTCTGGCCATTTGCAAATCACCATCTTTTATAGCTGCTTCCGAATCTCGTAGCGCTAGTAAATACTCTTCTTCTCTTTGTTTTTCGAGTTTTTCAGCTAACTCTTTTTTTGCCTCGTATTCTTTTTCAAGCTCCTTTACTTCCTCTTGAATTTCTTTGGTGTATGCCTTGTCGTATTGAAAATTGGATATCACTTCATCATAATAAACCTTTCCGATCGGCTTTTCTAAAACCGAATAATCAATTCCTTGAACATCCTTAAATAAGTCAATGATAAAACCTCCAAATTCATAACCCCAAGCTTGCTCATCAGCCGGAACGTTGTGAGTATTGATGTATAGCTTTTTACTTACAAAGCCACTTTTTTCAATTTCTATAAGGTACTCGTGCCCAAAATCTAAAAACAAATCGAACCGACCATTCTTACCCGTAGTAACTCGATTAATTTCTGCTCCATCTTGAATTAGGGTAACCTTGGCACTTTGCAAGCGACCGCCTTCTTTGTCTTTTACTGTTGCATCAATAGCCAAATTATTGACCTCCTGAGCAGAGCCATAAACAATTGAGAAAACCAGAAATATTAAACCGATTAATTTATTCATTAATACACAACGAATCAACTTCCGAATTTACAGATAGTAAACCTGTATACAGCGTGTAATAAGAGTTAATTAGCTCAACGCGGGTTTTAAACCTACTTATGCGATTATTCTAAAGATTGATGTTATTCTGGTTTTGGCCCCAAAGTAATATCAGTCAATATTCTCATTCTGAATTTACCCGCTTTCATATCCTTGAAATATCCCACATCATTGTATAGTCTTGCTGCAAACTGACCAGAAACAATATTGTAGCTAAGTCCATCTCTAAAGTTGGCGTATACACTATCAATTTGAAAATAACCAA
>CAZWXC010000277.1:0-4478 GCA_964637935.1 uncultured Flavobacteriales bacterium
AAGCGAACAGGAAAAATGATCTTGTATTTATCAGAAGGCTCGTTATTCAAAATTTGAGAACTAAAATTCCAATTGCGCATAGCCTCACATGCTAATAGTGCTTCTTTTGAAAACAGTTCTCCTGGTGTTCTCACTACATCAATTGATTCAACTTTTCCACTTGGATCAAAAACAAGAGAAATATAAGTAATAAAAGAAATTTCACCTCTTTGAACGCTGCTTGGCCACACTAAAATAGTGTCCAAATGTTTATCAATTTCTAGTTGCATCTCATCAGTAATAGAAACGATTGAAGTTTTTTGTGTCTCTTGAGAATAATTGTATAAAACACTGAAAAACAAAAAGATGCTGACTATTGATTCCTTGTACATTTCAACTTAAAAATTGGATGTTTAATTATAATTAGTCCGATATTTCTTCAATACTTCACTCCTACTTTCTTGTATATAAAGTGCAGCAACCATGCTGGGCCTATTAGCAAAAACTGTAAGTCTTTTAGAAATGACGGCTTTTTTCCTTCGATCTTATGTCCATAAAACTGACCAATCCACGCAAGTGCAAAAACAACAAGTGCAATGCCCCACATAGGGAAAGAACTTGCGCCTGCGATGCTAAAAATGATGAACAAACAAGCACCTGCAAAACCGATTAAACCGATGGCTAAAGGCACAGAAAGTATGAAGTAATAAACCGATGCTGCCGCTAATGCCACCACTGCCCAATTGGCAAACCAATGATCGCCTAAAGCTTGCACCAACAGGCCATTCGGGATGGACCAAAACAAGCCAACTACGCTCCAAAATATGAGCGGAACGCAGATCCAATGTACTTTTTTGTTGAACGCGTTTTGGTGGCTTTCGCCATATTCTAGCAGCAGTGCATCAATTTTACGCATGATGAATACAGTTTTTTTGTGTTCGAAAATTAGCCAAATTAATGCTCGAAACCGTCAACATTCACTTTCCACCACAGAAATGTACTGTTGGTCTACTTTTTACCCCAATGATCACATTATGCTTTTGAGGTTGTACTTTAAATGAGTTAGTTTGAAAAAAATCTAAGTAATGAAGAACATTCTTACGCCTCTGTTTTTAGGGTTTACTTGTTATGTTTCAGCACAATCGCTGCAAAGTACCCATAGCACTGCCGGAAAAGAGCTTCCAATTGAAATAAAGAAAGATTGGTTTAATCTAGACTATAAAACCGATAAGCTATACGGCACTTCTACCAACAAAACTTTTGCTGAATTGATTGGCGATAAAAAGCCTAAAAAACGGATGGTTGTTGCAGTGATAGACTCAGGTGTAGATTGGGAACACGAAGACCTGAAAGACAACATTTGGGTAAATGCCGATGAGATAGCTGGAAACAATATTGACGATGACAAAAACGGCTATGTGGATGATGTGCATGGCTGGAATTTTTTGGTGGATGATGACGGTAAGGACATCAACATAGAAACCCTTGAAGCCACGCGAATACTGCGGTTGAGCAAAGAAATTAAAGACAACGATGGCGAATACCCAGCTTGGTTGACCAATGATGTGATCAATGCTGCTTTGAAGATTTACAACGAAAATGTGGATGAGCTTAAAGGCTTGCAAGTATTTAGAACCGCGTTTGCCATTTCTGATAGTGTAATGCTTTCAAAGTTTGGCGAAGGCTATCAATTTTCGCAGGCAGCACAACTAAATGCTGATAATTCAACCGCTGAGAAGCAAGCCAAGTTTTTCTATGAATACATAGACAAAAATGGTGTGACGATGAAGGATTTGACTGACATGGCCGAGCATTTTGACGATGGTATGCTTTATCAGCTGAATATGGATTATGTGACTCGTAAGACGCTTACACCAGACCAAAAATTTTATGGCAACAACCACTACGAAGGCATTGCAGCTGAGCACGGCACACACGTGGCGGGCATTATAGCTTCTGACCGCGACAATGCGATCGGGTCGAATGGAATTGCTTCTGATTGTGCAGACATAATGGTGGTGCGTGTGGTACCAAATGGCGATGAACACGATGTGGATGTGGCAAATGGAATAAGATATGCCGTGGATAATGGTGCAAACCTGATCAATATGAGTTTTGGAAAAGGCCTTTCACCATATAAGCAATTAGTGACCGAAGCTATAGAATATGCTAGTTCTAAAAACGTGCTTGTGATTCATGCGGCTGGAAATGACAATGCCAATAACGATGAGGTAGAAAACTACCCAAATATTGACTTGGTAGCAAACCCAGATGCCTTAAGTTTTTTAACGGTAGGTGCACTCAACACTGAAAAGAACAAAAAGCTACTGGCGCCTTTCACCAATTATGGAGCAAATTCATTGGACATTTTTGCGCCAGGAAGCGACATCTACTCTACTACACCAGATAATGAATACGAATTCTTTAGTGGAACCAGCATGGCTGCGCCTGTAGTATGCGGAGTTGCTGCTTTGGTTTGGGCTTACCATCCTGAACTCACAGCACTTGAATTGAAAAACCTGTTGATCGACAGTTCTATGAAATTGCCCAAGAAAAAGGTGATTTTACCCGGCACTAAAAAAGACAAAGTTCGCTTGATCGAAATCAGCAAAACGGCTGGCTTAATAAATACTTACAACGCATTTATACAGCTTCAAGCGCCATAATCTTTCTTTAATCGCAGATGAGAAAAGCGGAATTTCAGTGATGGAGTTCCGCTTTTGTGTTTTTAGCACAGAGAGCATTTTACCGCAAAGGCGCGAAGATTTCGCAAAGTGCGCAAAGTTTTTAAACAGAATTTCAACTGAAAGCTGATGGCTGAAGGCTGAAGGCTTTTTTACCACTGAGTAAACAGAAATTTACACAGAGAGCAGAGAGAAATTTTAACCACGAATTACTCGAATTAGCACAAATTATTTTCGCTAAAGCGGAATCGGTTTTACTGCAAAGCACGCTGAGTTTTTTAGCCAGAATTTCATTTGAAAGCTGATAGCTGATAGCTATAAACCCCAGAATCACATTAGTTCTTTAAAAAACAATAATTTAAGATTGGGCGAAAGATATACCTGATTTCTTTGTCAGAAACAAAAAAACCTTCCACCACCATGACCCACGATTTTTTTGAGAAAATATATAACCATCCAGCTTTAAAAAAGGAAGATTTAGCTGAAATAGCTGGGGCACACTCAAAAGTGAAATTCGCTAAGAATGAATTCATTTTAAAAGAAGGAGAAACGAGCAATGCTTATTATTTGATCGAAAGTGGATTGATTCGCTCTTATGTTTTTGACTTTAATGGAAAGGAAATCACCACCGATTTTTGTGGCTCCAATCAGATTTTGATAGAAGTTGCATCATTATTTCTTAGAACTCCATCCAAAGAATACATTCAAGCAGTAACTAATGGCGTGGCTTGGAAAATTGAATTCAACACTTTTCAGCAATTGTTTAGTTCTATTGAAGGCTTTGCCGATTGGGGACGAAATTGGATGTCGAACCAACTCTTCATATCAAAACAGCGCTCTATCAATATGTTAACTCAAAGCGCAACCGACAGGTATTTAAACCTTATTAGCGAACAACCTGAAATTCTCAAACATGTACCTCTTAAGCACATTGCGACATTCTTGGGTGTTACAGACACTTCGCTAAGCCGAATTAGAAAAGAAATTTCGCTCGGCATGTAAATCTTGCCTTATGGCAAGTTTTACTTTTTTGGTCTACACTAATTTCATCCGCTGAAAATGAAAACTACCTCGTTATGAAAAATGAAAATCCTGTTGTTTGGTTCGAAATTTATGTTGACGACCTACGAAGAGCTCGTGCTTTTTACGAAAATGTATTTGAAGTGAAATTGACGGAATTGCCAAACGCCTCAGATGAAGATATTCAAATGCTTGCTTTTCCGAATGACATGGAATCTAAAAATCGCGCTTCGGGCGTGCTGGCAAAAATGGAAGGATTTAAAGCCGGAAATAACAGCACTATTGTGTACTTCATGAGTGAAGATTGCGGCATAGAAGCATCGCGCGTTGAAAAAGCTGGCGGCAAAATTTTCAAACCAAAAATGTCGCTTGGAGAATACGGAAGCATGGCGCTTGTAATTGATACTGAAGGCAATATGATTGGTATCCATTCTATGAACTAAATGAAAAACATGAATCCAGAAGTTTCTACCTTTTTAGATGAACTAAATCATCCTTTTCGCAATGAAATTGAACAATTGCGCCATTGTATTTTAGCCGCCAATAGCGATTTAACCGAAAACATTAAATGGAACGGTCCGAATTATTGTCATAACAACGATGACCGAATTACCATGCGCGTTATGCCACCTAAAAAGCAGGCGCAGCTCATTTTTCACCGAGGCACAAAAAAGTTGGAACAACCAAAAGAAAAACTGATCGAAGACCAATCTGGGCTTTTGGTTTGGAAAGAAAATGACCGAGCCATTGCCACTTTCAAAAGCATGGAAGAAATCGAAAAATCCAAACCAAGCT
>CAZWXC010000278.1:0-4439 GCA_964637935.1 uncultured Flavobacteriales bacterium
CTGCAATTTCAATTTCGGTAAGGTTTAAAGGCTTGATCAAAGTGCCCTTATTAGGATGATCTGCACCTCCGCTATTGTAATGGCGAACCACTTCGTCAAGCGTAATCAAAGAGCCATCGTGCATGTAAGGCCCAGTCAAAGCGATGTTTCGCAAGGTTGGTACTTTAAACACCGACATATCACTGTCTTGTAGCGTTAGCCTAAATCTACCAACATCGCTGTACGATTCGTACAAACCATTGTTGGTGAATCGATTGTCGGTGAAATTAAACCCAGAATGGCAGCTTGAACAATTGGTTTTACTGCTCATGAAAAGCTCCATTCCTCTCACCGCTGCATCGGTCAAAGCATCCGCTTGGTTTTGATAGAAATATTTATCAAAATCACTGTTTCCAGAAATCATTGTTCGCTCAAAAGTGGCCAACGCTCTGGTAATCACATAAGGATCTGGATTTCGATCAAATGCCGCCTGACTCATTTTTACATAAGCTTCAATGGCATTGAGTTTATCGGCAATCTCCACAATATTGGAGTTAAACTCGTTGTGTTCCTGAATCGGAACCAAAACTTGCATTTCAAGGGTTGGCACACCACCTTCACGAGTAAAATAAGGCAAGTAAGCCACGTTTACCAGTGTTGGCGAGTTTCGAGTTCCGTCAGCGCCATCAGCGCCTTTACTCGTAGCAGTAACATCAGAAAATGCATTGCCAATTTTGTGGCAAGAACCGCAATTCACGGCATTGTCTGCAGACAAAATATTGTCGTAAAACAGTTTCTTACCTAATTCCCATTTTTCCCAACTAAAAGGATTATCAGCAGGAAACTCAACCTCAGGAAAACCTGCTGGTGTGGCTAGCAAACTTTCTTTTACAGGATCGATGGTAGGCTGCGGTTGATCAGCAATAGGATCATCTTTTTTGCATGCCGAAAAACTCAGCAGCAACAACCCTAGTATGAACATGCGCC
This sequence comes from uncultured Flavobacteriales bacterium, assembly GCA_964637935.1. Lineage (GTDB taxonomy): Bacteria > Bacteroidota > Bacteroidia > Flavobacteriales_G > Salibacteraceae > SHAN690. Next base: position 967 of record CAZWXC010000278.1, read on the forward strand.
CTTGCATCTTCCTATTTTATTTCACAACCACGCGTTGCGTTTTACTGAACGAACCATTTACATCAGTCACATTCAAGAAATACAAACCTGAGTTTAAGTTAGAAATACGCTGTGTTTGGTTTGCGTCAAGCGCGTAAAACTCATAAGCCAGCTTACCAGTTATATCAAACAACTGCACATTTACCTTATTCACATCCGCTGACTTAACGTTGAATCTGATTTCGTTATTTACCGCTGGGTTTGGCGCTACACTAAGTTCCATATTGTTGGCAAAATCTTCAAAACCATTTGGCTCATTATCGCCTGGCAATGAGAATGAATCTGTTGGTGCTAAAGCCGAAAACACAAATTCATTGAAGTTCAAAAGCAAGTCTTCTGCTTCGTCCGTTTCACCATGATTGATCAATCCTTTAGTGATGTCAATGCCATCAAAAGCGCGTGAATAATTGGCATAAACTGTAATATTTTCAACACCATTTTCAGTTGTAGCGCCCGTTTCTACCGTAGCTTCAAAATAATTTGCATCACCTAAAGCGTGAACTTGAAAATTAGTCTCGTTATAATCTTCCCCTTCGATGGCTACGAAACGGTAACCTGCTGTCCAACCCCAATGCATTGATGGATTTTTATTTGCCAAAGGATGACCTTGCTGATAAGTAGAAGGATCAAGGTGGTTATGAGCAGGATCAACCCCAACATAAAAGGAAACACTTTCTACAGAAGTGATGCTTTGAGAACCTAAATCAACCACTGTTGCGTTGATCGGATTAACCAAAACCCACAAATCTGGTATGGTAGTTTCTTGGCCGCCATCATGTGTGATGGTAATTTCTGATAGATAGTATTCTAGTCGGGTTAAGCTAAAAATGGTGCTATCTGTTGTCATTCCATATTCACCAAAGCCAAAGTCATATGCATTTAGTTTATGATTGATGGTCAATGAAAAGTTAGATTGGGCAAAACCAGCCGCCATCATCATTGAAAAGGCCGAAGCCATTAATATTCGTAAAGTTGTTTTCATATTCATTGGTTTGTTGTGAGAATCTCAAAGATAATGGCTGAAGCTCAAACACAGTGTGACATGCAGCACAACAAGTGCAACCGCTTGGAATCTTAACGCTTGAAATTATCAGTTGGTTTTCTTATTCTTAGTAAAACGATTGCTGAAAAGCTGCTTTTTGTCTTAGCAAAACACTGGCGCGGTAGCGCTCTTCGTGGTAAGCCAAATACAACTTATCTAAACCGTCAAGCACATTTTGAATACCTTTTTCATCGGCCCATTTTAGCAAGCCTTTTGGGTAATTCACGCCTTTGGTCATGGCTAAATCAATGTCTTCTTTTGATGCAATGTTTAAGTGCAATGCATCAGCAGCTTCGTTGATGAGCATGATTAAAATACGCCAAACAATGGCCTCGCCCACTACTTGATTTTTATCTGGCTCTGGCATGGTAGCACCTTCGGCATAGTTGTAATAACCACGACCGGTTTTTCTACCTAAATAGTCGGCTTCCATCATGCGCTTTTGTGTAAACGATGGACGATAACGTGGATCGAAGTAAAAAGCAGTGAAAACGGTTTCAGTAACCGTGTAATTAATGTCGTTGCCGATGTAATCCATCAACTCAAACGGGCCCATTTTGAAACCGCCAATTTCTTTCATCGCCCAATCAATGGTGGCCATGTCGGCAATGCCTTCTTCATAAATACGTAGTGCTTCGCCATAAAACGGACGTGCAACTCGATTCACAATAAAGCCAGGTGTGTCTTTGGTAATTACGGTCACTTTTTTCCAGCTATCGATCAAGTCTTTAGCCGATTTTAAAGTGGCATCAGAAGTTTGCACTGCAGGAATAATTTCAACCAAAGGCATTAGTGGTGCTGGATTGAAAAAATGAATACCTACCACGCGCTCAGGTTTGCTGCACGAAGCTGCAATGCTGGCAATAGAAAGCGAACTGGTGTTTGAAGCAATGATGCACTCAGCGGAAACCTCCTTTTCTACTGCTGTAAAAACAGACTTTTTGATCTCGATGTTTTCGATAATGGCTTCAATGACAATTCCGCAATTTTTGAAAGCCGAAACATCAGTGCAAACGTTTACTCTGTTGATAATGACTTCGGTTTCTTCGTTGGTTTTTTTGCCTTTTTCTACCAAGCGCGCCATCACTTTTTTAAGCGATGCCGTGGCTTTGTCTAATGCTGCTTGATTGGTATCGAAAAGCCAAACATTGTGACCACTTTGGGCCGCAACTTGTGCAATTCCGCTGCCCATTGTTCCTGCACCTATTACTCCTACTTCTATCATTTTCTGATTCAATTTTATGTCGAAAAATGGATGGTTTGAGAATCAAACAACATCTCTTTTTCTGCTTTAGTTTCCTTTAAAAACTGGTTTTCTTTTTTCTAAAAATGCATTCACGCCTTCGGCAAAATCTTTGGTAGCGGCTGCTTGAGTTTGTATTTCGCCTTCAAGCGTGAGTTGTTGCTCAAGGTTATTGGTAAAACTTGCGTTCATCAATCGCTTGGTAAAACCCAATGCCTTGGTAGGCATGTTAGCCAATTTTACGACCAGTTTCTTCGATTCTGCTTCAAAGACTTCGTCATCAAAGCATTTATAAATCATGCCCATTTGCTCTGCTTCAGCGGCTTCTACTCTATCGCCCAGCATCATTAATGCCGATGCTTTTTGCCAGCCAACGAGACGCGGTAGCATGAATGTGCCTCCCGAATCTGGAATGAGCCCAATGGCGCTAAATGCTTGAATAAACTTAACCGATGCTTTTGCCACAACCACATCTGCCGCTAGGGCAATGTTGGCTCCAGCACCAGCAGCCACGCCATTTACAGCAGCAACGATTGGTTTTTCGATGTTTCTGATTTTCAGAATTATCGGATTGTAATGTTCTTCAACGATTTGAGTAATGCTCGGCATGTTTGGATCCATTGCTTCTTGCAAATCTTGACCCGCACAAAATGCTTTGCCCTCGCCTGTAAAATAAATAGCTCGTACTTCGGGGTTTTCAGCGCAATGGTCAAGGGCAGATTGAAAAGCCAAGCTCATTTCGCGGTTGAAGCTATTGAACACATTAGGTCGGTTAAGTGTGATGTAAGCCACGCCTTCCTGAATGTTGAATTGTATTGTTTCTGAAGCCATTTTTGTTGATTTTCTATCGGGGCACCAAAGAAAGAAAAAGTAAAGTTGATTGTGAATGATTGGTTTTGGAAATTGGCAATAGAAGCCGAATCCATTGCGATAAAGCGCTAAGACAGTAAGTTGCGTGCGCCCCAGATTGAAGTGGTAGCTGTTTGAAAAGGCTTAATTGCAATTTGCTGCACGGGCCACAGCTGCCCTAAGGCAGATCGTGGCGCTGCTTGCAAATGCATTTAGGCCTGAAAGCACTACAAACGGAAAGCTGGAAAGGCACCAAAAAAATCCGAAGAATATTAAACCAAGCACTTGAAATAATCGAAC
>CAZWXC010000279.1:0-4438 GCA_964637935.1 uncultured Flavobacteriales bacterium
AAGCTACTGTTAAAAATCGCATTACTTTTTCGTCTCTCTTCAATGCTAATTCTATGTTAGCAATAGCTTCTCCTTCTATTTCGTACTCAAACAAATAATAAAAACCTGTTGATTTTTTTTGAATTGGGTAAGCTAATTTTCTTAGTCCCCAATCTTCTTCGTGCATCAACTTAGCACCTGAATCTTTTAAAAACTTTTTAAAGTTTACTACTGTTTCCTTTACCTGATCAACAGATAAAACGGGAGTTAAAATGAAAACAGTTTCATAACGATTCGTCATAAATTGTGTTTTTTACTTTACTAAAAATGGGGCGCAAAAGTAGTAATTACTTTATTCGAAACAACATAAAGGAATAATTCATCTAAATACACAGCCGTGAATATTTCAAATTCTAATCCTAACCCTACATTTGCCGCAATGGACCAAAAGGAAAATTTCATTGTATCTGCGCGGAAGTACCGCCCTGCCACTTGGGATCAAGTAGTAGGACAAGAATCGATTACCGAAACATTGCACAATGCTATTAGTCAAAATCAATTGGCGCATTCATATTTGTTTTGTGGTCCGCGTGGTGTAGGGAAAACTACTTGTGCAAGAATTTTCGCTAAAGAAATCAATCGATCAAACGAGTTGGCAGATGATGAAGATTTCTCTTTCAATATTTTCGAACTCGATGCAGCATCCAATAACAGTGTAGATGATATTAGATACTTGAACGATCAAGTTCGCATCCCACCACAAATTGGAAAGTACAAGGTCTATATTATAGATGAGGTTCACATGTTGTCAAAAGCAGCTTTCAATGCCTTTTTGAAAACTTTGGAAGAACCACCAAAACATGCCATATTTATTTTGGCTACGACCGAAAAACATAAAATCATTCCTACCATTTTAAGTCGATGTCAGATTTATGACTTCAACAGAATTGGTGTGGAGGAAATTGTGAAGCATTTGCGAGAAATCGCACAAAAAGAAAATATTGGGTTTGAAGAGGAAGCACTGCACGTAGTTGGTCAAAAAGCTGATGGTGCGCTGCGCGATGCATTGTCCATTTTCGATCAGCTTTCGAGTTTCACTAATAGAAACCTGACCTATGATGCAGTTTTAAAAAACCTACATGTATTAGATTACGACTACTTCTTTAATGTAGTAGACTCATTATATACCGCAGACTATGCAAAGTCTTTGGTAACGCTCGACAGCATTATCAAACAAGGTTTTGACGGAAGTCATTTTTTAACGGGTCTTGAGGGGCACTTAAGAGATTTACTGGTGTGTAAACATCCTGCAACATTGGTATTGCTAGAGGTAGGCGAAAATGTAAAAGCTCGCTACCATGAACAAGCCACAGCCATACCAGCCGATTGGATTATAGACGCACTCAAAATTGCCAACGAAGCCGAAGGCAAATACAAGAACTCGCTTAATCAACGATTGACATTAGAGGTTTTCCTGCTGCATTTGGCAAGCTTGAGCGAAAAAAAAAAGTCTGAACTAAACGCATCAGCCAACACGCTTCGTGAGCCGAAACCTGAGCAAAGAACAACTTCTTCTCAGCCCAACACTTCCAATGTTGTAGCAAGCAAACCAATAGCTCCAACTCCGCCACCTGCTGCTTCAAGTGCAGTAAGCGAACCGATTGCAACAGCACCAACTCCAACTTTAAGCCAACCTTCTTCGGAAGCAAAACCAGCATCAAGCAATCCTGCGGCAAACCCGCGTGCTAGAAAAGCGAGAACGGTTTCGTTAAACATTGACGAAAACGAAGAAACAGCGACAAACGCAGCCAGTGAGCTCAATGAAGAAGACTTGGTGGATGTAACCAACTCGCCCATGTTGCCGCTAACGGATGCTTGGAAACAAGTTTGCGAAAGCGTATTAAATGACGGCAATAGTAATTTACATGCAATGCTTTCTAGGCAGGACGTTAGTGACTCAACAGCTTCTGGCGTGATGGTAATTTTACAGCATGAGATTGAGGTACAAGAATTTACGCAACATAAAACCAAAGTGCTTTCGCGTTTACGCGAATACACAGGAAACATATCTTTGAGCCTTTCAACAAAAGTAGAGGCCATAGAGAGCAACATTAAATTGTTTTCGGCTAAAGACAAGTTTGAAGAACTTTCGAAAAAAAACCCAGATTTAATCAAGTTTAAGCAAGACCTTGACCTTGATATTTCTTTTTAATTCCTACTCAAGTAACCTTAATCGATAATGAAGGCAAGTAACTATTTAATCTTAGTGTTCGCAGCAATTATGATCATGAGCACATCGTGTGGCGATAGCGCCAAAACAGCCGATTCTAACGAATCAAAATACAAATATGAAAGTGTAGAAGGCGATCCATTTGGATTGAGAATTTACACGCTAGAGAACGGTCTAAAAGTTTACATCTCTGAAAACCACGCAGAGCCAAGAATTCAAACCAATATTGCGGTGCGCACTGGTAGCAAGCAAGACCCAAAAGACGCAACAGGTTTAGCTCACTATCTTGAGCACATGTTGTTTAAAGGCACATCAAACCTTGGTGCTTTAAACTGGGAAGAAGAATCAAAATTGCTCAATATTATTTCTGATCTGTATGAGCAACACCGTAACACAACAGACGAGGCAGAGCGTGAAAACATTTATCATAAAATTGATAGTGTATCGCTTATAGCATCATCTTTTGTTGCTACAAACGAATACGACAAAATCATAAGCGGATTAGGTGCAAAAGGTACTAACGCGTATACAAGCAACGAACGCACCGTTTACATAAACGATGTACCAAGTACTGAATTTGAAAAGTGGCTTGCAGTGGAAAGTGAGCGTTTTGGCGAATTGACTTTGCGTCTTTTTCACACAGAATTAGAAGCTGTTTTCGAAGAATTTAACCGTACTCAAGATAGCGATCGCAGACAAGCTTACTACGGTTTGCTTGAAATGCTTTTCCCTGTTCACCCATATGGTCAACAAACTACTATTGGTACTGGTGAGCATTTGAAAAACCCAAGCATGGTTAAAATCCATGACTATTTCAAAAGAAGATATGTACCAAACAACATGGCAATTATTCTTGCTGGTGATGTTGACCCAGATGAAACCATTGCACTAGTAGACAAATACTTTGGCGGATATGAAAAGCAGCCACTTGAAAACATCGAAATGCCGAAAGAAGCACCGATTACTGAGCCACAAATCAAAGATGTTTTTGGTAGCGAGGCTGAGTTTGAAATGATCGGCTTTAGACTGGATGGTGCTGGTAGCAAAGATGACATGTACCTAGAGTTGATGGATGGAATCTTAGCAAACGGAAAAGCTGGTTTGATCGATTTGAATTTGAATCAATCTCAAAAAGTACTTCAAGCCTATTCAACACAAACCGTGATGGAAGACTACTCTTACTTTATGCTTGTAGGCTACAATCGTCAAGGTCAGACGTTGGAAGAAGTTCGTTCGCTTTTGCTCGATCAACTTGATAGTGTGAAGCAAGGCAAATTTGACGATTGGATGATTGACGCTGTGGTTCGCAAATACAAGAAAGACTTGATGAGCCAAATGGAAAGCAACAACGTGCGTGCTTACTATATGAGCGATGCTTTTATCCTTGAAAAAGACTGGAACAAAGTAGTGAGTCGCTACGATGACATGCAAAAGATTTCGAAAGCCGAAATGCAGGCTTGGGCCAACGAGAAATTTGGCAACAATTACATGGCTGTAAATAAGCGCATCGGTGAAAAAGACGTAACCAAAGTTGCTAAGCCAGCCATCACACCGGTAAACATAAATCGTGAAGAAAACTCTGCCTTCTTCACCAAGCTTGACTCAATGGAAAGCATGCGTTTGAAGCCACAGTTTATTGATTATAAAAGCGCGATTAAGAAATCAACTGTTGGAGACAAAGTAGAATTGAGCTATGTTAATAACAGCACAAACGAGCTTTACAGCTTGTATTATGTGTTTGACATGGGTAGCGACAACAACAAGTGGTTGCCAGTAGCCATCGACTATCTTCCTTATTTAGGCACTGCAGATATGTCGCCAGCCGAAGTGCAAAAAGAGCTTTTCAAATTAGGCGTAAGCTTCGAAGTGTTCTCTTCAAGCGACAAGGCCTATGTAATGCTTAATGGATTGAAAGAAACGTATGCAGAAGGCGTACAATTGTTTGAATCACTTTTAAGCAACGTAGTTGCTGATCCAGCAAGCTACCAAGAATTAGTTCAAGGTATTTTGAAGAAAAGAACTGACAGCAAGCTTGACAAGCGCACCATCCTTTTCAGCGGTTTGGGCAGTATGGCACAATACGGAGAAAAGAATCCTTTCAACGATGTGCTTTCTGAGAAAGAATTGCTTGAAGCTGATCCAAGCGAATTGGTGAACATCATTCATGACTTAGCCAATTACGAGCACCGCATCTTGTTTTATGGCCCTCAAGGCATAGAAGATGCTGTT
>CAZWXC010000280.1:0-4436 GCA_964637935.1 uncultured Flavobacteriales bacterium
TCCTTCTGGGTCTATACCGCGCCGAGCGCGCCGGATTTCTATTTTCGGTTTGTGATCTACAGCGTAGTTTTGACCGGTTGGATGCCGCCGCTCTACGCGATCATGTTCGATCAGGTGCTGCCGCGCATGCGGGGCATCACCGCCAGCGTCTATCTGCTCGTCATGACAATATTGGGACTGGGCATCGGCCCCTATGTGGTCGGCCTGATCTCCGATGCTACCGGCAATCTGAAAATTTCGATGCTGAGTGTCAACGCGGTGGGCATTCCGATTGTCATTTTGCTGCTGATTATCGCGCGCCGGGCGCAGCGGGACGAGAATGATCTGCTGAAGCGCGCCAACGGCGCATCAGCAGTGACCTAGCAGACCCGCCAGACCCAAAGCTTGATTCCGGCGGTGGACCGTGCGCCGCTGCAGATGAATATGCTCTTGTTCATCCAGTCATATTTGCCGTCGGGCGCGATAAATTGCGGGACCGTGCGGAAATAATATTCTGCCGGGTCGACCTCTTCGCCAGCCGCCAGTCTTTCCGTCACTTCCGTGGGGCCATGGCGAAGCCCGGTGTTGCGAATCTGGATGACCACATCGTCATCTGTTTTCAGCGCATAAATTGCATCGGCGACGGTGACGCCGTCATTGCGGGTGAGTTGCCAATCGGCAGCATTGCCCAGAAGCGCGCCTTTGATTTTGGGTCCCTCAACCCGGCCGCCTTCGAATATCGGGATGATCCGCCGGCTTCCTTCGGCGGTGTCGCCGATCGGGATCGGGGTGCCGAGCTTGCCTTCCGCTTCGTAAACGAATTCAAGCTCGGGCTTGATCACGCCGCCAGTCCGATTTCCGCGGCATTGGCCCAGTTGCCATGCAGGCCGAAGCGCAGACGGATCGGAATCTTGATGGTCGCGATCGGGCCCTTGTCCACTTGCAGCGCATCGAACAGCAGCAGGTCGCTGCGCTGCTCTTCCAACCGGTTGCAGACCATGACGACCCAGCCATCCCCTTCCGGCGCATCCTTGCTGCGCGGAATGAAGCAGGGTTCCTGCAAAGACGACACCGGTCCGCACCACCAATGCTGTTCTTCGCCACTTTCCAGATCCTTGTGAAAAAGACAGTTCATCAACAATCCACCGGCGCTGCCACCTTTCAGCTCTACCGGACGCTTCATGTCCATTTCCAGCATCCAGCCGTGGCGGTGCTTTCGTCCGGCATAGCGATCATCGATGCGTGGAAATTCTGCGGCGGTGTCGGTCAGCTTCGTGACGCTGTCAAATTCATCGCCATTCGAGGCCATATCGACGGTCCAGCGGGTGAGGTAGCTCATCGCTTCCATACCGTTAAACGGTTCCCCATGCACATCGGGAAAGAAGGGGAACATGTTGTTCTTGGCCTCGGGCGTGTCGAAGTGGATCTTCGTGCCTTCCTGATAGGCGTTGAGCACATGGCTGGCGAAGCAATTGTCGCGCTTGAACCAGCGAATGTCCTCTGCCGTCGCGCCTTCCCGGCGCGGCAAGACGCCAAGATAGACCGGCATCGTCGTGTCAAAGCCGCAATGCGGCAGTCCCTTCTCAAGCCTGTCCCAGCTGCCGATTGAGGGGACGATATGAAACAGCGCATAATCTTCGGTGATCGCGAAGTCGTGCATCATGCAATAATAAGGCGCCTTGAACCAGATTTCGTTGATCAGTTCGCCTTCCGGCGTCACTTCGTAAAAGGTGCAATCGTCGGTGCACAGCCCGGAAGCAGCATAGCCAAAGGCAATCATGTTGCCCGTCGCAGGGTCGATTTTCGGGTGCGCGGTGAATGTCTGGCCGGTCATCTTGTCATTGAACCAGGTGTAGCCATCGGTCTCCATTGTCGCCGGGTCCATGACCAGGGCAGGGGAATCCTCTTTCAGCGCATATAATTTTCCGCCATGGATCCAGGCGTTGGTATTGGCCGTCCCGCGTATCTTGCCTTTGACCTTTTCATCGTCCGTCAGCGGATTGCGATAGGCCCCGACCATCGCCTTGCCCGCCTCACTCTCGATCTTCCACTTGTCCGTTTTTGCCCAGCGCTGGCGAAAGTCGCATTGGCCATCGTGGATATGAAAGCGGGTGATCATGCCAGCGCCGTTGAACGAGATATCGTCATCGAGCCGCGGCGGAAATTGGGGGTCCGGTTGGACGCGAAAAAAAGCGCCGTTGAGCTCGGGAGGGATCACGCCTTCGTGAACCAGATCGGCGATATCGGCCTCAATTCTTGACGGACTGTTGAATCCAGTGAAATTTGGCGTGTCTGGAAAATTGGCCATCGGTGATTCTCTCGACAATTATTGTATGTTAGACTAACTATCTACAAAAGGGGCAAATATGACAAGACCAAAAGAAATATTGGTGCCGACGACACCTCATGTCGAAGGCGATGAAGATATTGGTGAAATCAACAATATTGTCGGGTTTCATATTCGTCTCGCCCACGGTGCCACCTACCGGCACTTCACCGAGACCTTTTCCGATCTGGAACTGACGCAGAAGCAGGTGTCCGTGCTCTGGCTGGTCGACGATCATCCCGATATTGCCCAGACCGGTCTTGCCAAGCGCATGCGAATGGACCGGGCAACCACCATGGCCATCATCAACCGGCTGCAGAAGCGCGGCTTCCTGGTCCGCGGCAAATCGAAAACCGATGGCCGCAAGCAAACATTGAATTTGACCGACGAAGGCCGACAGGCATTGGCCTCGGCAAAAGTGGCGATTCAGGAGCATGAAAAATGGCTGCAATCGCGGTTTAAGAAAAAGGAAGTGGAAATGCTGATCGAAATGCTCAGCAGAATTCACGAATAAAAATTATTTTAGGGGGGAGAATTTAGTGACGGGCACAGATCCGATAAAAACCATGGACGAAGGTGGCATGCAAACCTGGCAGTGGCTGGCTGTCGGAATGACCATCGCGCTCAATGCCCTGGACGGTTTCGACGTGCTGTCGATCAGCTTCGCGTCTCCGGGTATTGCGAAAGAATGGGGCGTGGATCAGGGCACTCTGGGATGGGTGCTTTCCATGGAATTGCTCGGAATGGCGCTCGGCTCGGTCTTGCTGGGCGGTGTCGCCGACAAATATGGCCGTCGCCCAACGATATTGGGCTGCCTCGTCGCGATGACACTTGGCATGTGGTTTGCGGGTCAATCGGAAAGCGTGAACCAGTTGCTGGTCTGGCGACTGATTACCGGTCTGGGTATTGGTGGAATGCTGGCTGCGATCAACGCCTCGGCCGCTGCATTTTCCAATGCCCGCTGGCGTAGTGTCGCCATGTCGCTGATGGTCATCGGCTACCCGATCGGCGGTGTGACCGGCGGTCTGGTGGTGCAGCAATTGCTCGCCGACGGCAGTTGGCGCGACATATTTGCGTTCGGCGCCTTTGCTACCGCAGCCTGTATCCCGCTGACCTGGTTTCTGATCCCCGAAACACCGGCTTTTCTTGACCGGAAGCGTCCCGCTGGCGCGCTGGAAAAGATCAACAAGACATTTCAGCGATTTGGCCATGCTGCGGTGACCGGTTTTTCTCTGGAAACCGAAGAAACAGCGAAACGGTCGCCCACCGATATTTTCAAACCGGCACTGATCGCGACGACGTTTCTGATCTCCTTTGCCTATTTCGCGCATATCACCAGCTTCTATTTCATCATCAAATGGGTCCCTAAAATCGTGGTTGATATGGGTTTTGAACCAAGAGCGGCGGCGGGCGTGCTGACATGGGCCAATCTTGGCGGCGCGCTTGGCGGGGCAGCCTTTGGATTTATCGCCATGCGAGTCGGATTAAAGCGGCTTACCATGATCACTCTGGTCCTCGCTTCGGGTCTTATCGTCTGGTTCGGGCAGGGTACCGATGACCTGACAAAGCTGGCCGCCACGGTCGCCATCGTCGGCTTTTTCACCAATTCCGCCATCGTCGGCTTGTACACGCTATTTGCGAGAGTGTTTCCAACGCACGTCCGGGCAACCGGCACCGGCTTCGCCATCGGCGTCGGGCGGGGCGGTGCCGCATTGGCACCGGTGCTGGCCGGCTATCTGTTCATGGCGGGCTACAGTTTGCAAACCGTTGCACTGTTCATGGGCTCCGGCTCGTTGCTCGCGGCGATCGCGCTATCATTTCTCAAGGTCAGGGAAACCGACTAGCTCCCTTTCAATTCCTCGATTGCTTGCGCCTTGAGGAGGTGCTTTTGCACTTTGCCGGAAGCGGTACGCGGAATCGCGTCGGTTACCACCGCCGTTTTCGGGACCTTGAATTTGGCGAGCCGGGTCAGGCAGTGATCGATGACCTGATCGCCGGTGACGGATTGCCCCGGGACCGGGATCACATAGACTCTCCCGACTTCACCCCAGCGTTCGTCCGGTACACCCACCACCGCGCATTCGCCGACCGCGGTCATCTCCGCGATCGCGGCCTCGACCTCTGCCGGATA
>CAZWXC010000281.1:0-4426 GCA_964637935.1 uncultured Flavobacteriales bacterium
CTAAGAAAAGATAATTTTTTCCTCCAAAAGAGAGAAGGAAAGCTATTGAACTTCCATTCGCAATGCTTTTATCTTCATCAACTACATAGCCTGCAGCTGATTCCTCATTTATAAAATCTTCAATAGGTATTTTCCAGTCTGTTTCGGTCCCAGATGTTTGATAATTATACTTTGGCTTTTTGTACTCTTTAAGCAATTTGGTCAAAGCAATATCATTTGGGGAGAGAAGGGTTATTTTCAATCCATTTGATTCTATTACTGGGGTTCCGCACTTTACAATTTTCTTATCCCAAACATTAAACCGATCTATATAATCTTCAAAAATTATTGCTTGAGGAACACTAGTTTGAGTTGTCTCAAAAATATTAAGTGTTTCAATTAATTCTGGATTTTCTTCTTGGTTAAAATGATTGGCTATTGTCTTTCCTGAATTGAACCAAACCTTTGAAATTATATCAAATGCATTTTTGTCCATTTCGAACCATTTTTTCAAACCACCTATATGATCTCCATCAATATGTGTTAAAATTAAAAGATCAATTCTTTCGCCACTATCTTTAATTTCTTCGACAGTCTTATGAAGATCACCATACTTTCCTGAACCGAAATATGTTTTAGGCATTCCACCATCAATAAGAATGTTTCTTTTTTTCTTAGAATTATCATCAAAGGACAGAAGTATAGAGTCACCGTTGGCAGCTTTTAAAAATTTTATTTTCATCGATTGATTTCTTTTTATGAGTTACACTATAACTTGTATCTGCCAGCCACCACCAACTCCCCATAAAAAGCTTAATACCCAAATATTAAACTTCTGTGGTCGGGTTTAGCAACGCGCAAATCCAATCTATCTGCTAACGGTTTGTTGTTTCCAAAAATGGACTAAACAAGTTGTAATAGCAATAGCTAGTTCTAGCTATTTTACATAACGCTGCATATTTGGTTTTAAGCTATAAATCAAATGATTTATAAGCCAATGAAAGGGTAGTGGCTGTGCAACATATAGCCGTTGCAATACAGCTGTAAGGCTCATGTTTGCTGGGTTTTGTGGTGTGGCTTACGGTTTTGGGTATGGATGTAGAGATTGCTTAGGATTTAATCAGCAAAAGCATGTTATGAGGAAAGGTTTAGTGTAAGTTCTTATAGCGGGATTGATGTTGAGAAGTATAGTGAGTTTACGCTCTGTGTCATTAACCGTTAAAAAAGAGCATCGCTTACCCGGTTGTACATATGGCCCAGAACCGGCCTTTTTACCGAGTTCGCCAAATTTTGCTTTAGCTTCGGCTTTGTTTACAGGTTCAGAAAGTGGTATGTCAGCTGCTTTTTTAGCGGTGCTTGTGTTTAGCTTTTTAAGCTTTCGCAATGGACTCAGCTACCAATCTACCAGCTTTCATGCTGGCGTTGATACTGCCGTTCAACTGAAAATCGCCACAGGCATACAGTCCTTTTCTGATTTCAAATTGATGAGCGCTTAAATGATTGCTCACGCTCTGCTGATTGGGCAGCGCATAATGAATTTCTCTGGTGTGCAAATGCTCCCAATCTTGAGTTGCAGGTCCAAACCAAGTTTTTAATTCTTTCCGCACCGCATCTACCAAGTCTTTGGAAGTTTGGGTTGGTTTTCCAGTAATGGAAATAGAGACAAGATTTCGAGCAACCGGACTATAGCCAGCAGCTACTTTGTTGATGGTGCAAACATTATTGACCAGTCTTCTCGGGCTATTGTTCAAAGCAATGAGCGGCTTTCCAATAGGATCTTCCTTAGCAATAAAATGCAGATGAGTAGTGCTTTGGTGCTCCGTTTTTACGGTCGCTAATTCGTGGATCAACCCTGTTGCTTCGGTGGCTACTATAATATTCGGAGCGCTGTATTTAGAGCCATCTTTCAAGTAAACGTCTTGTCCATCAATTTTCGCTACCCGAGCATTGGTAATGATAGATGGTGAGTGCAGGGGTTCTGCAAGCTGTTTAGCGATTTCTTCCATGCCAAGATTAGGAATGGCGGTATCTGCCTCGCTAAACATTTTGAACACGAAATCGAACATTCTTCGACTTGTTTTCAGGTCTTTTTCTAAAAATATTCCCGCAAAGAAAGGTTGGAAAAAGTGCTGGATCATCTTATCGCTAAATCCGTATTCAAGCGATAAAGCCTGCATGGTAGATATTTCTTCTTGCTTGAAAATGTCTTCGATTGACATACTTGACAAGCGATTTTTGAGTTTCCACGTTTTGAACTTGTCTTGCAAGTTTCCAGCTTTTGAAAAAACGGTGGGAACAAGGCTCGAAAACTGGCGAAGCGGATCGCCCAACGTGTCTTTGCTGCCATCAGGATAGAGCAACATGGCTCCAGGATCGAAAGCGTGTAGGTCTAGTTTTTTGTAATCAAGCCAATGTTGTGCCTCAGGATAAGCTGTCAACAAAACCTGAAAACCATGATCGAGCCTAAAACCATCAATGACATCCGTCTTCACGCGGCCTCCAACGCGGTCCGTGGCTTCAAGTAGGATAAAGTCGATATTCAGTTCATGAAGTTTTCTAGCTGCAGTAAGTCCCGAAAGACCGCCTCCTACAATGATTACACTGGAATTCATAAAGTGTGGGTTTGATTTACCCTAAACCGACAATAGGAGCATAAGGTTCAATATGAAGTTGGAACAGGATGAATTTTCAATTTCAAGATCGTTTGTATGAAAGGAATTTTCGTTGGAAAGTATTTCCAACGAAAAACAGAGAATCGCAGTCAAAACATTTGTTTCAATTATTGTTCTTAGGTACAGAAATCAACTTCGCGCCAAAACATTCATCTTCGCGCGGTGCAAAAGCAACAACAAATAGTGTTTTAGCAGACATTTTTGCAGCTAATAAAATCTTAGCTAGTCTCTCGTTTGGTTAGAAGCCGTTTTGCTGCTTCTACAGCTGCTGGCGCATGCTTTTGGCTTGAAGCGATTAACTCCAGTTCACTATTACTTTTAGAATCGAATCTTTGTAGGAATTCGTCTACATCATTTTCATTGATTGGAGCAGTGCTACTCGGTTCTTCTAGCGACAATCCAAGTAATTTTAAGAGTTCAGCTTGTGGCTCGCGATTTATGGCTAATTGAAAAAATAGGATCAGCAGGCTTATGAAATCAATTTTGATAAAGCCAAAATTAAAACCTGTAAATCGTGTGCGAAAAACGATGAATCCCAACGCACCGGCTAACAAAAACAAGCTGAAGAGATGTTTCCAAAAACGAATTTTGAGCAGCATTAAGATAAAAAGAGCACCTAGAATTATAGCTGAAACCCAAATGCTAGAGGGAACCACATATTCAAATTCCAAACCATTGAATTCATGTATTCCAGTTCTGGTTTTGATCTCAACAATCGTGTAGATAACCAATAAAACAGTTACTAGAAATGGAATATACTGGGTTTTGTCTTTTGCCATAACTTAGAAAAATACAAGCCAAATTAATACCATTGGAGCAATTGCAAAACTGATAGCGATGAGCCGAGATTTTTTTGAGACTTGAAATTTCTCTACTATGCTTGACTTATTGAAAAGTAACACCATAGAGAAGATTCCCACACCAAGAATTAAGTGTATTAGGTAATTATCGAGTCCAAGAAAGTGCATCATTCCGCCTGCAACAGAGTCTTGTATAAATCGATTGGAACTAGAATAATCTAATAGAAAGCTTACCATTTCACCTGTTCCACGATAGGTTAAGAGAACAACTAGGATGATCCAGCCATTTCTTTGAAAATTCAAAAACTTGATGATACCTATTGGATATAAAATGAAAGGAATCAAAAGCTCTAAAATGCTTAAATCTATTGAACTAAAATCCTCAAATAGAGACCACAACAACTCCGCGCTATTGATGAGCACACCCAAGTAAATGATCGATAAAACAATTGAAATTCCTTTTATGAATCGATCAGCTTCATCACCGGAAAACATCCTTTCTCCAAGATTACACATAGACTTATCTAACAAGTCGCAAGCTTAAAACATTTGTTTCAATTATTGTTCTTAGGTACAGAAATCAACTTCGCGCCAAAACATTCATCTTCGCGCGGTGCAAAAGCAACAACAAATAGTGGTGATTGGTGGCGGTGCAGCAGGCTTTTTTGCGGCTATAAGTGCAGCAAATCATCATCCTGAAGCAAACGTAATGTTGCTAGAAAAGAGCAATAAACTGCTTGCAAAAGTGAGGGTGAGCGGTGGCGGTAGGTGCAATGTCACGCACCATTGTTTCGAAAACAGAAACTTGGTCAAGTTTTATCCGCGCGGTGAGCGTTTCCTAAAAAAAGCCTTTGAGCATTTTAGTGTAAAAGACACCGTGGCTTGGTTTGAAAATCGGGGTGTTACATTGGTAACAGAAAGCGACAACCGCATGTTTCCGAGCAGCAATACTTCGCAAACCATAGTAGATACCTT
>CAZWXC010000282.1:0-4415 GCA_964637935.1 uncultured Flavobacteriales bacterium
TGGTACTTATTTGGATGTGAATGGTATGGATTATCAAGTATGCAATTCAAATAAGCTGAAAGATGTGGCAGAAGGCACACAACTTGAAGTTGATTTCAAGGAATTGGAAGAATGTACCAACCCAGACAATGAATATATCTGCTACATGGCTCGAGAATTTCACGGAATAGCCATGGTGAAGTCTTTCAAAGCGATAGATTAATAATTCAACCATCAAAACCAACTGAAGGGCTTGTGAACCGTTTCTGGCTCTTCGGTGGTTTTTCTCGTTAATTTGAAGCATGAAAAAGTTACTCTATATTCTTTTGATTTTTGGAAGTATTTCTTGCACAAAGCGCAATGTAGAAACGGTGATTACGCGTGATTGTACGGGCACCTACGTTACCATTGGCGATTTTGATTACAAGGTGTGCAACATTGAAATTACCGATGCATTTGAAGATGGAAAAGAAGTGGAGATTGATTACCGCAAAGTGAACAGCTGTTCAGATTTAGACGGAACTGTTAGATGCGATTTGCTTCATAAATTCAAAGCTTACATTAAGATCAAGACGCTCAAACAACTTTAAAAATAATAATGATGAAATACTTGTTATTAGTTTTTGGTCTGGTACTTTTCTTGATTTCGTGCAAGAAATCTGCCCAAGATGCCACTCTTACTAAAGATTGTTCAGGAACTTACTTAATCATAAACACTAAGCGCTATAAAATTTGTAATCAGGATCTTTTTGAACCGTACGCAGAAGGAACGAGATTAAATGTGCAGAGCTATCGAAAAATAGATGTTTGTAAGTTTTATCAGGAAGATATTACTTGCGATATGTTGCAGGTTTATGAGTCTTGGATTGAGATCAACATATTTTCTGAAATTGAATAACCATGAATAATATTTTCTTGTTACTGATAACCCTGCTTTTTACGACCAATTTCGCGAAAGCGCAAAAAACGCAGGACGTAGTTTTTCTTGAAAACGGCTCTATTTTAAGAGGCGAGATTCAAGATTTTTCTGACAGCTCAAAAGTGCGACTGCTTACCGCTGATGGCAGCATTTGGGTGTTTGATACCTCAGAAGTGTATAAAACCATGGTGATGCCAAGTTACCATGCTAAGAAGCCCATTAACCTTATGAAAAGCGGTTATTTTAATACTACAGATTTTGGGATTTTATTTGGACAAGGAACATATTACAGCACGCAAACAGCGAGTTTAAATATGATCAATGGGTATCAAATAAACCCTCATTTTGCTGTTGGATTAGGTGTAGGTTTTGAAGGTTATGACTTGCCTTTAGCGCCCATTTTTGTTGATGCAAGATATTTCTTTCTGGAAAAATCATTTTCACCATTTGTTTCATTTCAAAGTGGCTATGCTGTGCCGCTTTCAAACTATGTAATGGCCGATGGCAAGCGTGCCAACCGGGGTGGCGTGATGCTTGGTGCAAACATTGGATTTAGAAAATACATTTCTGACCATTTTGGTTTTGTAGCATCATTGGGATATCGCTATCAAGAAAGTCACAGCAGCCAAGAATATTATTGGTGGGGTTGGGAAGGCGACAACAATTCAACCACAACCATAAGCAGATATTACAATCGATTTGCAGTGAGATTTGGTATCACGTTCAATTAAGATTTTAATACTTCGTAATCTTTATCTCTACTCTTCGGTTGGCCTGCTCATCTTCGGGGCTCGTTTCTGGGAAAATTTTCGGTCGAGTGCTTCCATAGCCTTTGTAGCTCAGTCTGCGTGAATCAATTCCAGCAGTCACCAAATAATCGTAAACAAATTTTGCACGGTTATAAGAGAGTTTAGGTTCTTGCGTATCGTTGTCAAAACCATCTACTACGGTATAGTCGCAGCAAATAAAGCCTTGAATCTCAATTTCTAAGGTTCGGTTTTGCTTCATGGTTCTAAGGAGTTTTTCTAGTGTGGGTCCTGAGGTTGGAAGCGGATAGTGGCGGCCTGGAATAAACTGAAGTCCTTCTAAAACAATGTTCTCCTTTTTGTTAGAATCAATCAAAATCGTTTCCTCTTCCTCTGCTATTTCTTCATAATTGGGTTCGGGTTCAATTTCAGTTTCATCAGGAATCTTGGCGGGCACTGGCATTTCAATTCTCCAGATTATATCTACTCTTCTATTGTTCGGATCGCCTTCAACCGTTTCGCCAGCCGAAGACAATTCACCGCGACCAAATACTTTAAGTTCAATGATTCGGTCATCAAGCGCATTTTCTAGGTATTGAGCCACATATTCTGCTCGGCATTCTGACAAAGTCATGTTATGGCTTTCGTCACCCAAATGGTCAGTGTAACCAAGTACTTCTAATTCAATTTTTCCTTCTTTGCCAAAAAGTGGAATTAACCTACTTAAATCATTACTCGTTTCGCAATCGTTTAGTTTGAAATAAACACTCTTTGTTTGCTTTTCTTGACCAAAAACAATTGTTGAAAGAAATAAAAACAAGAGGCTAGCTGTGAATTGTGAAAATTTCATGGGCCTAAAATAATGCTAAGTATGATTCAAAGTAGTTAGTAGCGTTAATTGTGTTTCCATTAACGTTTAGCTTGGCTTCATTGTTTGGAATGGTGAAAAATGCGAACGACAACCTTTCTTGGCAAGCTTCTTCAATATTCTTAACACGATGATTCAAGGCTTTTACTTTTCCATTGCTAAGTGTTTCAAGCAAGTAGCCGGAAAAAATCACCAAATTATTAGAAGCGAGAAGTGGTTTCCATTCACCATTTTCTTCATATTCTAGTTGATCATCAATCCCGAAAGGGAAAATGGTAAATACCGAAACATCAGGATGTTCACTCAAACGCAATTTGTTAGAAATTTCGCCTTGAGCGGGATAAAAATTGCAAGAAACCATGTGCCCCAAATCCACACGTTTTATAGTAAGGTTCAATTGCTTAATCAATTCATTCTCAATTTGAAAGAGTTGGTCAGAAATTGATTTAAACTCATTGCTTAAATAAACTTGCCATTCACTTGGGAATACTTCCTTTTCTGTGAATTCAGAAATCACAAAAGTGTGAACCATATCTTCCGCACCTTGATTTAAACTATCTGCTTGACCTTGATAACTGTAGCCGTCAAATACGGAGTTCATTTCTTTTTGAAGAAATGCGAGCCGCTCGGTCATAGGTCTATCCATAAATTGAAGCATAGCTCTTGAAATATGTTCCCTAGGCCATGCTTTCAAATTGCTATGGTAAAATCCCTTTTCAACCAGCATCTTTGCCGCTTCTTTGTAATTCATAGAATGGAAAATTTGCAGGTAAATATTGACTTAATCATTGAAATAGCTTCGGTTGTTTTGGGATTGGTCTACCTCATTTTGGTGATGATGGAAAACATTTGGTGTTGGATTTTTGGCATAACATCATCGTTGCTAAGTGTTTATCTTTTTATAGAATACCAACTTTTTTCGGAAGCCATTCTGTACTTCTTCTATGCAGCAGTTGGAGTTTATGGTTGGATCATGTGGTCGCGCAAAAAGGCTGGAAAAACAGCCATTGTAGTGCGAAAATGGAAATGGCAAAACCACGCTATTGCAATTCCATTGGGTGCAGCTCTTAGCGCCAGCTTAGGCTGGGTGATGAGTAATTTCACCAAGTCTGATATGAGTTACATAGACGCTACCACCACCATGTTCAGCTTTATTGCCAGTTACCTCGAAGCTCAAAAAGTGCTGTCGGCTTGGATCTATTGGATTGTTATCAATGGTGTTTCGGTTTGGTTGTATTTCACCAAAGAACTCATGGTTTATGGTTGGTTGATGGTACTTTATTTTGTGATGAGCTTTGCTGGATTATACATGTGGAATAAGACCTTAAAATTGCAGCGCATATGAGTTTTATTTCAAAGGATATCGCTTTCGCTGAAAAGGCATTAACTGCTGGTGAATTGGTTGCTATTCCTACTGAAACAGTATATGGAATGGCCGGAAATGGTTTTAATGAAAATGCGGTAAAGCAGATTTTTAAAGTTAAAAACCGACCATTTTACGATCCGCTTATTTTGCACACCAACAGCATCGAAAAGCTCGAATCTTGGGGTTTGAAAATTCCTGAAGTGCTGCAACCATTGGCGAAAGCTTTTTGGCCAGGTCCGCTGACTTTACTCATTAAGAAAAGTGCTCAAGTGCCCGAAATCATCACTTCTGGATTGGATAGAGTAGCAGTGCGTATTCCAAGTCATGCAACTACGCTCGATTTGTTGAGCCGTTTGCCTTTTCCTTTGGCTGCACCAAGCGCCAATCCTTTTGGTTATGTGAGTCCAACTACACCCGAACATGTAGCGGTGCATTTTGAAGGAAAAATAGCCATGGTGCTAGATGGCGGCCCATGCAATGTGGGCATAGAATCTACTATTGTTGGTCTTGAGAGCGGTAAGCCAACGGTTTATCGCT
>CAZWXC010000283.1:0-4400 GCA_964637935.1 uncultured Flavobacteriales bacterium
AAGACAAAAAGGAGGTGCTTCAATTGATTGATGCATTGGCTACAGAAAGCAAAAACGGAGTGTTTATCACGAAAGTGAAAAACGAACTTGCTTCGGCAATAGATCCACTTCGAAAAGAAATTTATGAAGCGGCTCGTAAAGCTTTGCGCTATGCAAGAGCAGAAAACTTGGCTTCAAAAACAGCGCTTTCAAATTGGATTAAAAAAGGCATCGAAGTAAACTTTGATCGCTATTCATCACACTTGTTTTCGCAGAGCGATTTCAGTCCATTGAAAGTTGCTGCAAACCCAGCAAACTATGCTGCCGAAACCAAAATGGTGGATGGTCGCGAGATATTGCGCGAAAACTTTGACGCACTTTTAGCCAAGACTCCTGAGATGATCATTTTTGGCGAAGACGCTGGAAAAATTGGTGGCGTGAATCAAGGCTTAGAAGGTTTGCAAGCCAAGTATGGCGAGCATCGCGTGTTTGATACAGGAATTAGAGAATGCACCATAGTTGGTCAAGGAATTGGCATGGCAATGCGCGGTTTACGCCCAATTGCCGAGATTCAATACTTAGATTATTTGCTTTACGCGATTCAGATTTTGAGTGATGATTTGGCTACCGTTCAATACAGAACAAAAGGTGGACAAAAGGCTCCGCTTATCATCAGAACACGTGGTCACCGATTAGAAGGAATTTGGCACAGTGGTTCGCCAATGGGCATGATCATCAATAGCATTAGAGGAATGCACGTTTGTGTGCCTCGCAACATGGTTCAAGCTGCTGGTATGTACAACACGCTAATGGCTGGTGACGATCCTGCAATTGTAATCGAATCGCTAAACGGCTACCGTTTGAAAGAGCAATTACCAACCAACTTGGGCGAGTTTAAGGTGCAATTGGGGCAAACAGAAACAATGACCGAAGGCGATGACATTACCATTGTTACTTACGGAAGTATGGTGCGCATGTGTACTGAAGTTGCCAAGCAATTGCGCGAAGTGGGCATTTCTGTCGAAGTAATTGATGTGCAAACATTGTTACCATTTGATCTTGACGGAAGCATCGTAAAAAGTTTGGAAAAAACCAGCCGTATTTTGATCGTTGACGAAGATGTGCCAGGTGGCGCTTCAGCGTTTATTATGCAGCAGGTGCTCGAAGTACAAGGTGGTTACCAATTACTTGATTCTGCTCCGCAAACGCTAGCAGCTAAGGCACACAGGGCGGCTTACGCTTCAGATGGCGATTACTTCTCTAAACCTTCTAATGAAGATATTTTTGAAAAAGTGTATGCCATTATGCAAGAATCTAATCCATCAAAGTATCCACCTATTTACGCATAGTTTCGGGTGAGGAGATTTCTACTCATATCTGTTTTGGTATTGATATCTGCCGCTCAACTTAGAGCTGGTGATGGCAAGTATCAAATACTGCTCATGGCAAATCCTACGCTAGAATGGGTGCATTTTAGAAACAGTGCTTCAGCGCCTTTTCTAAATGATTTATGGGGAAGCAAATTGAGCTATAACGCAGGTTTTGAGTACAAACGCTTTGTAGATCCATCGCTTTCATTTAGCCTAGGACTTACGTATATGAACAAAGGCTTTCGAAGTAAAGAATCTTATGTAACCAGCGGTGGCCAAAGTAAAATTGGCATTACGGTAGCAGACATGCATGTGCTAGCTGTGCCAGTTTATATGAATATTCATCAGCGTATAAAACGAAAGGTTGAGATGATTTATACTATTGGGCTCAGCGGTGGCTATCTATTTTCAGAACGGGCCCGAAATAAGAATTACACTGCAGAGGACATTCCCGAAAACAGCTTGCTTAGTGGTCTCGATCCTAGCAATGTGAACATTTTTAATGACCTATTCATAAGTGCGGATATTGGCGTTGGTATTTCCACTTTCGTAAAAAGTAGAGTAGTGCTGGTGTTGCAACCCATGTTTAAATACCAAGTTAACAATGCACGAGATTTTAGTGGGCAATTTTCCAGCAGTGATCCATTTACGGCACACATGAATAGCTTCGGTGTAAACATAAAAATGGGCTATTTCTTCACCAAACAAATCAGAAATAGACGCAAGGATGCGTAGCAAGCTCACGCTGCTAGGGTTTTTAGTATTGCTTTTATTGGCAGGTGTGCAAACGGTTTTTAGGCCGTTTAAAACCATTCCTCTAGCAGGTGCTGAATTTATTCCAGACGTAAAATCACTAACCATTGATCATTGGATTTCAATGGATTGGCAGCGAATGTCTGAGCAGCGATTGAAGAAAACCTTCGGGTTTCGGTCGCATTTTGTTCGTGTTTACAATCAAGTTTTATATTCCCTGTTTGACGAAATCAATTCGCAAGTTGTAGCGAAAGGTGACACACTTTTTGAACGGGGTTATTTGCCTTCTATTCTTGGCCAAGATTTTTTGGGCGAAGCTGTAATTGATCTAAAGTTTGATTCGCTAACCCAGTTTCAAAATCAACTTAATTCGCGCGGCAAGCAGCTATTCATCATCATTGCTCCTAATAAGTGGCGCACATTTCATGCTTATGATTCGCTTGGCGCGAATACCAATTATGCAAGTGTGATGAAGCGTTTTAAGCAAGGAGGTTTTAATGTAATTGATGCACTCGATTATTTTGTGCAACACAACGCTTCAAGCCCTTATCCATTGCACTCAAAACAAGGCACACATTGGAGTATTTATGGTGCATTTACCTCTGCGATATTGCTGCAAGAAAAGCTTCAAAAGCATGGCTTAGCTTGTCCCAAAATGCTGGTAGACAGCATGGAAATAGCTGGCCCAAGAAATACAGACAAAGATTTGCGCGATTTGCTTAATGTGATGCTACCGCCAAAACATGAACAGCTCGCTTATCCAAAACTTAGCTTTAAAGGAGACACCAAACCAAAGGCATTAGTAATAGGCGATAGTTATTATTGGAGCTATTATTATTTGGGTATTCATCAAGGCATGTTTGCTGAAAACAGCCCGTTTTTTTACTACAACAAGTCGGTTGTCTACAATGATGTGAACGCTAAACAACCGCTTTCAAAAGCCATACGCGATCAGGCATTTGCTGAAGCTGAAGTAGTAATATTAGTAATGAGCGAACCAAGCTTGAAATGGTTTGGCTTTGGGGTTTTTGGAGGGTGAGTTGAGCCAACACTCTGATTGTCTTATTTTAGTGCGTCTTCAAATGGAAATGCAAGCGAAGTAGAAATCATTGATTACCATTAAAATGGAAAATTTAAATAACATACATCTAGGTGAAGTTTTGTTAGAAGAGTTTATGAAGCCCTTAGAAATTTCGGCATATCGACTTTCTAAGGATTTGAATATTCCTCAAACCAGAATTTCAGAAATTTTAAAAGGAAGGAGAAGGGTTTCAGCAGATACTGCCCTACGTCTAAGTAAGTATTTTGGAAACTCCGCAAAGTTTTGGTTGGGACTTCAAGACGATTTTGACATTGAAGAACAATAAATTGCTAAACAAAATGAATTGTTGGCTATAGAAGCGTTCAATGGGCAAAATGTAGCTTAGACTTTAAAATATGATATATAGATTATTAATTTACTCAAGAAAATTTCCCTTTAGGACATGTTACAACTTGGCACTTCTTGCGATTGTTATTTTGCCTTTTAACTACGCCTATTATCCATTAGATGAATATTCAAATATCGATTGGCACGCTGAATATGTTCTGACTGACCCTGTTGGATTCGGCATTATATTAATATTGTTCATGATGAATATCGGGTATCAAGTATCTAAAAATAGCGCTGTACAAATTGGATTGATGTCTATAATGTTGTTAATCTCTAGTCTTATTTCATTTTTCATCCTTTCAACTTTGTTAATGCCAAATGTTGATTTTAAGTACAGCTATTCTGCTTTAATTAGCTTGTCTCTCGGTATTTTGATGATGCTAGTGTTCATTTCGGAAATAGTAAGGAGCAAAACTCGCAGGATTTAAATGGTGGTTTCGTACAAAATTGATTGATCAACAATACTTCTAGACTTCTTCCTCAATCAAAAATTCCCTTCCCCGACAAATCGTCTTTTAAAATCGATTTATTTTCTTATGAAAACGGTCACATTGTCCTAAAAACAAGGCTTTCAGCGCCATTTTGGCTCATAATCATGCACTTTTCCTTCATGGATTGTTTCTTGCCTATTGCATACCCGAAGTCGAAAAACGGAGTTCGATTTCATGGATTATAACACAAGAAAACACGATATGAATCTAAATAAGTTTACCATCAAAGCGCAAGAGGCCGTGCAGCAAGCACAGCAAATTGCGATGAGCAAAACGCACCAGAGCATTGAGCCTGCGCATTTGCTTAAAGGTATTTTAGAGGTGGACGAAAACGTAACTCCCTACCTCTTTAAAAAGCTAGGCGTGAACCAAAAT
>CAZWXC010000284.1:0-4395 GCA_964637935.1 uncultured Flavobacteriales bacterium
TCGAAGTCAGGGTGAAATTGTGAAGTACACTGGTCCGTTCACAAGCACAACGGACAAAAACAGGGTCACAATATATTTTATTTAAAAGTCCCGATGGCGGATACGTGCGGACGCGTGAACAACGGAAAAAATCGGTTTGTTAAAAATTACGGTGCCTGTCCCCTTTAAGATTAGGCTTTTTAAAATGAGGGATCCACGTGGAAAAAGCATCAAGAGGGGCTTTTACGTTTTAAATTTCGAACCAGAGAGATAGAAAACGGACATGACGACTGTCTGGGACACATCCGGTTTTGTGCGCTTTTCTCAAATTTTGGCCAAAATTAAAATTTTGATGTTTTCTATAAAATTGCAGAAAAATAAAAATTCGCAATATTTTTGGTTAAAAAATAAGCCTACAAACATGATCAATAAATAACTTGATATTTTTGCTAGAAATATGTCGCTTCTCATATAATATAGACTTTTAAGTACTACTTTTTCTCAACATTTCTAATTACTTATAGAAATCAATATTCTTCTTCTTTTGTGCGCTTATTAATAAGCACACAAATGAAATGAGGAATAAGCGCACAAAATTTTAAGCCCACAGTGCGCTTAAACAATAAGCGCACAGCGAGAATAAGCACACAATTTTAAGCGCACAGAGATTTTAAGCGCACAATTTTAAGCGCACAAAAATAAGCACACAAAAATCTACCTTCGTGCAGTGGCTACTCCTGCTTACTTCCTTACTTCTTACGTCTGACAGGAACTCTAACTGGGTTCCGACTGGCTCGGTTGATCTTTTTCTGTCTTTCCTTCTTTTCACAATCATCTTCCAAATAGTTCTCAAATTTGATTCGACGTTCTGCCTGGTAGATGCGCGGCCGAAATACTTCTAAACTGAATTCCCTGTATTCCGTGCGGCTTTGCCAAAGCTTTTTGGGCTTCATTCTAAGATGTTTTTTGTTTCGAACGTCTTCAAGAAGTAATGGCAATGCTTCAGATAGCCAGAAGCAGCGCTGGCCTTTTGTATTGTGAGTTTTTACTTTGAATTTTTCTATGTCATGGTCTACCGCCATTTCATCCCAAACCGCCAGTTCTTTCTTTATTGCATGCGCATCTCTCATCTTGGTAAAATTTAACCGAAACTGTTGATATGGGACACCGTGGAACTCCACAAGATTGCTATAGATTTCATCCCAGCAGTCTTGTGCCGACATAGTTGCTTCATTCAAAGGAATTATATCTGCTTTTAAATCATCAAGGATCACTTGCCTTGCAGCGCTCTTAAGCCAATCTACAGTGGGCAATCCGTTCTTATGTTCTTCTCTGCGAGTCTTAAGACGTTCTCGAAATACTCTGTACTCGACACCCTGGAACTCGACCATATGGCTGTACACATCATCCCAAGCTTTCCGAGGTGTTAACTGTCCATGAGATTCTGGGAGAATCCCCTCTATTAAGTCATCGACAATGATACGGTCCCATTCGTCGATTAAGGGGAGAGTAGATTCGACTGCAGGCAATGGATCATTACGGACTTGTCGTTTTTCTTTCGGCATCTGGTTTCGTGGAATGAGGTCTAGAAAAGTTTGATTAACGGATAATTTTTGGCTTAAAAATACGGTAGATCCTATTAGACTTTTCTCTAAAACCTTGCTCGTACCTCGAAACCCAAAAGATTTACCTTAATGCGTTCCCACAAACAAAACGGACGTCCCCACAAACAAAACGGGCATCCCCACAAAATCCTAAAGCAAAACCAATGAAAGCACATGAAAAGAGTCCTACACATTTAAGCCGGTATAACCACAAAGTCCCGCTTTAGATGTAATCAATTCAAATAAAACTACGTTTTAGGTGTAATGAATTCAAATTTAACTACAAACACGTGGGTTTGTTCATTCCTCTTAATCCATCCCGGTTTGCCATCTTTCTTCTGACATAAATTTTTGTATGCCTCGAAACGCAAGCTTGGACGTTCATACTCTACGCATTCTCCAGGACACAGAAGTAGAGGGTGAGACCGGATTCGTTTATTCTGATTTTGCCCGTATTTGTGAGGACAACACTGAAGTTTACGGTAGAAGAGGCAGTGCGACCCGACGAAAGTACCAGTACAAGAAGAATAATTTGCTGAAATACAGCAGCAAGGCCTTGGAAGCCATCTTCGAAGCTTCAGGTACGTACATCTTTCCCTTCTTTTGTTAACGCGTTTCCACCGTCATTGCACTGACTGTACTGCGCACTCGTGTTTATGCAGAAATCAAACCAACACCATTTACTCTGAAGTACATCGAGATGAAGAAAAAAGAAGAGAAGACCAAGAATACACCAACGAAACCTGACGAATCCAAGAAGAGAGATTTAATTTTCTCGGATTCCGATGTTTCAGGCTCTTCTGATTCTTCTGTATCTACCAAATCTTCCACCCACTCTGCCAGTGTCAAGAGTCGCAGCAGTCGTAAGAACAGACGTAAGAGTCGCAGCAAAAGTCGCACGCCAGTCCGCTCATCCTTACGACCGAAAAAGAAATCAAAATCTCCTCAACGACCCATGGACGATTCTTGTACTCCAAAACCATTCAGTTACGGTCGTCAAGTACTGGAGCTAAGCAATGATATGGATGAAGGAGATGTCAAATGGGACGAGGACCTTACATTCCCTACTCTACAAAGTTATGAATCACAAAATGGATCTAAAGAGCGCCCATTTGTGATTCCAGTCAATTTTACGAATCCATTTGCGAATCGGGAATTTAATATTCAGTTTGTCCCACAGCTTACCATCCCTGGGCAACCTGTAAGACACCGCCCAGCTATCCACATCCGATTATTTTGCCCAGTGAAAGATCTCAATGAGGTACGTGCACTTGTATTCGAATATTTTGTTGGCTAACATTATTTGTATCACTAAGCTGTCATTCGAATCTATTCTACAGTGGCACGCCCGACTTGACACCGCCAATTCGAACATCATTTGGATCGTAGGTCCTGCTACCTCCTATTGGGATCAAAAAATTTCAACCTACCACATGAAGCTCAATTCAACAAACCCGTGTCATGACACGCAACGAGAGCATGAGAAGGCATACCAGGCTGCAAAAACGAAGTCGATACACTACAAACTTGAACTCCCTCCCAGCTGTAAGATTGACAACTTCCTTTATTCGAACGACTATGTAAAGATGGATGCACGTCGATTGATACTGTCGGAGGTCATCGAGACTACCGTGCTTTCGACTGGAAGTATCACCTGGGTAGGTGCGTTTGCGACCGAACAAGACAGCACATCTCGTGAAAAAGATGACAAGGTTGATGTGGACAAATTGTTGGGTGATCTTACGATTTGAATGTAAGGTTCTGTGGAAGGAAAGTGATTCAACTGCTGTATTCTTTGCAGTCTTTCAATAGAAGTTGCTATGTAGTTTGTAACTTCTAAGATAATATGTTATGCGATGAGCGTCTTTAAATAGTAACTAAGGAAATAAAAAATACGACACAAGTGTTTTATTAATCGAGTTTGACACAGTTAAAAGTAAAAGTAGGACAACTTCAAACATGACGAAATGCAACACGTCGTTTACGAAGCATGGAAGCCAATGTCGTGCTTACGAAGCATGGAAGCCAATGTCATCAAGGTTAGCGCCTTCGTGTTCCATGACAGCGCGAGTGGCATCCACATGGCTAAGGCTGGAGTGATGATCGAGACCAGCCATGACATCGGCGAACAAGAAGTTTTGTCCATTGATAGTCACATAACGACGGGTCTGGGCTTCCGCATAATAGAAGAAAAGACGCTGTTGATCGGTGACACGTCCGGTAGAGCAAATGTAGACGAAGTCGTTTGCCTTGGAGTTTTTGATGTTGCGAGGGGCTTGAATCTTATGGTACTTCACCGTTTTGCCATTCTTGGTGTACGTGGCAACACCATGGTGGACTTTCGGAGGTTTGTTGGCCGTTGGGGATCTCTGGTTGGTGATGGTACGAGGACGCGGTCCTCGTTTCAAATAACGAAAGCGCTGGTCGTTTGTACGATTAGGCTGAGGACGGCCAATAACAGGAAAAGGTTCTTGGGTTACAAGACCGAAAGCGTTGGCAGCAGGAGCAGTCGTCGCAACAGCAGGAGCAGTCGTCGCAACAGCAGTTGTCGCAACAGCAGGAGCTTGTTCGTCAGCAGGAGTAGTCGTCGCATCAGCAGGAGTAGTCGTCGCATCAGCAGGAGGAGTCGTCGCAACAACAGGAGCTTGATCGTCAGCAGGAGCATTCATCGCAACAGCGTTTACCAAAGTAGGAGTATTCGTCACATGAGCAGGAGCTTGGTTTGGAGTTACAGGTACGAAACGTGTCAACGTTGGAGGAGTTCCTGGTGTAACAGCTTGCGCAGTGATTTGCGTTTGCGTTTGGGTGTCGG
>CAZWXC010000285.1:0-4392 GCA_964637935.1 uncultured Flavobacteriales bacterium
GCCATTGAGAGTGCGCCAGCCACGACGCCCGCAATTCCAGCAATGATAATTGGTTCTCGCGTATCGCTTGCCGCGGCAACTCCAATGACCAAACTAGCCGTAGAAAGTATGCCATCATTGGCGCCAAGAATGGCTGCTCTTAGCCAACCGCTTCGGTTGATGTAATGCGGTTCTGCTTCGTGCTTGGTTTGGGTCATTTTTTTACGCAAATCCGTTAAGTCTAATCTTCGATAAGCGCGTTCAAAAGTAACTGAACACGATCCATGATGGCGGTTTTTCTTCCTTCGTCAAAATCGTTCATCATCAAACAAAACGCAATGTTTTCCTGGTATTTGTTGGTTACATAACCCGCATAATTTCTGGTGCCCGCCATGGTTCCGCTTTTTGCTCGGAGGTTGCCAGCGGCCTTTGTTCCTCCAAAATAGTTTTTGATAGTGCCAGATTCACCTGCAACAGGCAGACTTTTAAGGTATGTGTCGAAGTTTTTACTGCGATACATAGCACCTAAAAAATCTACTAAGCTTTGTGCGGTGAGTCTGTTCATAGGCGAGATTCCGCTGCCGTCAAGCATTCGTGTGCCCGAAGTGTTCACCTTTTGTGCAGTCAAATAGGTTTGAATGGTTTCTAAACCACCTTCTAATGATTTGTCAGATGATTTTGGATCAAGCTCGGTGCAAAGTGCATCAGCAAAAAGATTAATGCTGTGCATGTTGGTTTCCTTAATTATAGTAGAAAGTGGTTTTGAAGTGATACTGAAAAGTGGAGTGACTTCAAAAATGACTTTCTCAGTAAGGTATTGCACTCCTGTGTTTTGCCATTGCATATAGCTGAGCCAAGAAGTAGCAAATGAAAACGCTGGATTTGGGTTTGAAATTTTTACGCTGAAATGCTCTCTTTTAGCGGGAATAGTGCCTTTTGCATAAATATTGTTTGAACCCGGAGCACCAAAAAACCAAGCGTTGTCGCGGTTATTGTCGGCTGCAGTCAGCTGCATATCAATGTTGAAAGGAAACGCTGGTGAGAGTTTGCTGGCTAGTAAAACTGGAGTGCCAACTTGGGCAGATCTCAGGTCGAGTTTCACCATATTGTTTTGCCACATGAGCGAAGTTGGTGTGGCTCCAAAGTAATTCCCCATATCTTCCCAAAGCATTCCGCGTGGCGTGTTGTGAGCATTATAGTAAGTCAAGTCAAACACGATTTTTCCATTGATTTGACTGATTTTTTTCTCGGTCAACTCTTTTTTAATTTTCGCGAAAAGCGCTTCTTCGGTCAAGCCTGAATTTTCTGAACCAAAAGTTGGGTCACCCATAGGTGTGATAATCAAGTTTCCATTCAATATGCCATCGTTTGAGATTACTCCTGTATGCGCAAATGAAGTTTCGAAGGTGTGATCAGCATCCAGTTTTTCTAGTGCTGCGCCAGTAGTTATCAGTTTTTGAATCGAAGCAGGAACCATAGCTCGCTGGCTGTTGTGCTCTGCAATCACTTTTCCATTGTCAAGGTTTACGGCCAAAAAAGCTACTTCACCATGCTTAAAAGCTACGTCTTGAAGTAGTTTTTGAAGCTCTAGTTCTGTAGGGCCCATTGTTTTGTTTTGAGCAAACAATAGCGGTGAAATGGCCAACATGATACAGAGTAAAAAGACAGCAAAGCGCGATTCTAAAAGACTTTTCATGAAAAATGTAATTTGGTTTTTGTAGCACTTCAATGTTAAGCAATCGAGACGCAAAAAGTAGAAGTGAAGTGTGAATGAGTTTTAAATCAGCAAGAATGTATGAATGAACAAATAATCCTGTTTTAGGTTCTATGTCTCTGTGAGACAAATTCTTAGCATATCCATTATACTTATATCAATGCACTGTTTTGCACAATGCCCTGCAGAAGGCTTGCAAGACGGAAGTTTTAACGGTTGGAATAGATTCACAAGAACTAATTTGCCTGCTGGTTCTCAGTTGTCGAGCATAAATGCAACCATACCATCCGCAGATCCTAATCGCTTTGCCTATATCACAGACACGGTGCTCAAAGATTCATTTACCAACAATGTTGTGCTTCTGGTAGCGCCTGGTATGAACTATTCTATTAGAATTGGTGATGTGGAAAATGGAGCAAAGGGTGAGCGAATGACTACCTCGTTCATTGTTTCCAATGCTAACTCATTGCTCACGTTTAATTATGCATTTGTAGGCGAGTCATCCAATAATCCGCATCAGATTGATTTTCAACCCATTTTTGGAACTCAAATAAAAGATCAAAACGATAGTGTTTTACTTTGCTCTGATGTGTTGTTCATTCCAGATTATTTGGCCTCTAACACTTTTGTGTACAATTTTCCAAATGCGAATGGAAGCCCTTCAAAAATTCAATACTCTAATTGGCGAACGGTCAGTTTTGATTTGAGACCTTACCTGGGGCAGGTACTCACCATAGAAGTAGCTAACCGAGATTGTATTTTGGGTAATCACTTTGCCTACGGTTACTTTTCTTTTGAATGTGGTGCTTTTGTGGCTGACTATAATTTTTGTTTGAAAGAGAATGATGTCACGGTATCTGCTCCTCCAGGCTATAAGTTTTACAATTGGAGTAATAATTCGGGTCAACAAACCACCACGTTTCAAAATGCACAGCCAGGTGATTCTGTTTTTTGTAGTATGACGTCTGATAATGGATGTGTGAGCGAACTGTCGGCTGAATTGGTGGCTACAGATGTTACAGCAGATTTTTCGGTAGTGTTTGATACCAGTTTGATTGCTGCAGTTTTCAGTAATAGCAGCTCAGTTTTTAATGCAAACATTCAGAATTACTTATGGGTTTTTGGTGATGGCGATAGCTCTATTGTGCAAAATCCGATTCACTATTACGACAGTTTTGGAATTTATGACGTAATGCTCTATGTCTTTAATGACAGTGGTTGTGTAGATTCTAGCTCAAGACAATACATCAATTATCCTCCAGCATATCCTGAATTTGAAATTGCCGATACATGTGGGCTAAACGTACAGTTTATTGACTTGACTGTGCCGCCACTGTTGGGTGAAATAGATAGCTATTTCTGGGAATTTGGCGATGGAAAAACGAGCAAAGAAATTGCTCCAAATCACAGCTATGAAAAAGGTGGAAAATATACAGTAAGGCTCACTGTTGTGGCAAACGCGGTTCAGGTTTCAGTATTTGAAAAGGAGATTTCGATTTATCCTTTTCCGAAACCAAATTTTGTTGCTGAACCTGCTTGCATTGAGAATCCTACGCAGTTTTTTGATCGATCAACGATTAGTTTAGGTGAGATTGTAGATTGGAAATGGCGCTTTGGCGAAGGTCTTTTTGGCGATAGCTTATTAGAGTTGGTCACGTTTGCACAACCGGGTTTAGTGGATGTGCAATTGACGGTGACTTCTGATGCCAACTGCGTGGCCGATACAACCAAAGAAGTAGAAGTGTATCCACAAACGTTGAATGCCAAATTCGGGTTTGAATATCCGCGCGTAGAGGTGCTTTATCCTTTCACTTCTGTTTTGGATTCTAGTAAGAATGCCGTAAGCTGGCAATGGTTTGTAGACAGCGTGTTTTATTCAAATGAGCAAAACCCATACTTGAGCTTTGATCGCGAAGTAGCCGACTATAATGTGTTTTTGGTGATTGAAAACGATTTTGGTTGTGTGGATACAGCAAGCAAAACATTTGTGGTAGAACCCATTTTTGCGCTTTATTTCCCTAATGCATACATGCCCGATGGCGATGGGATAAATGACGAATACGTGGTGCGTGGTGAAGGTGTGAAAGCGTTTCAAATCATTATTCGCGACCGATGGGGAAAGCAGTTGGTGGAAGGTAATGCGCTGAATGAACCCATTGAAATTCCGGCTGAGATTGGAAATTCGGTGCTTCAATACGAGGCATACATTATAGACAAAAACGGCCTTTATTATTACCGCGAAGGCTTGATTGCAGTGATAAGGTAGCTGGCGAAGATGCGGCTGCGCTAGTGGTTGCAGCGGATATCCTTTTTTAATGAAACACTTAGCAACACTGCATTTTGGGCAAGCGACCAGAGGAAGCTCTGACCAAATGCTTGTGTTTGCTTGTGTTTTCATGAAAAAGATAGCAGCGGAAAACACGCTCGAGCGCCCAAATAGTATTGCTTAATTTGCTGGTTTAAAATGCTATGGTCATGACAGAAAATGAACGCGCCAAAAAGGTGGTAGACAAGATGTTTAACAACGATGCTTTTAGCCAATGGCTGGGCATTGAGCGCATAGAAGATGGAGCGGGAAAATCGGTGTTGCGGATGAAAATACGGGCTGAAATGACCAATGGGTTTGCCATTGCACATGGTGGAATTACGTATGCGCTGGCCGATTCGGCATTGGCGTTTGCAAGCAACGGTCACGGCAG
>CAZWXC010000286.1:0-4385 GCA_964637935.1 uncultured Flavobacteriales bacterium
CGCATCGCGCTGAGTCATTAAAATCTCCATATAATCTGCTCTAGCTGAGGCAAACAAATCGTTTGAAATACTGATACTCTGATTGAGCGCATCTACTTGTTTCGCCATAAAATCATAGCTCTTTTCTAAGTTGTTGATTTTAGAAAGCTGATTTGCTACTTCGATGTAAGCGTTTAATATGGTTTTCTCATATTCAAATGCTGCTTGCACTTGCTTTGAGTTTGCTGTGTAGAAATGCGCTTTAATGGCATTTCTGTTTACCAACGGAGCCAACAGCTCGCCTGCCAAACCATAAATAATTGATTCTGGCGTAGACAATAAAAACTTTGGGTTAAATGCCTGATAACCCAAGTTTGAAGTGATTTTCAACGATGGATAAAACTCGGCTTTAGCGGCCTTTACATTCAATTTTGAAGCTTCTAATTCCATTTCGGCTCTGCGGATATCTGGTCTATTGGCAAGCAATTGCGAAGGCAAACCTGATGAAATAGCCAATGGCTTTAGATCAATGATGTTTGAAGTGCTGCGCTGCACCGGCTGTGGAAAACGGCCCATCAAAAAGTTGATTCTGTTTTCCGTTTCTACCATTTGCTGCTCGATGTAAAACTGGCGTCCTCGGTTTTTGTACACTTCCGCTTCAAACTTTCTTACGGCAAGCTCAGTAACCTTGGCTGCTGCTTTTTGAAGCTTCACAATTTCAAGTGCATTGGTCTGAATCTGAATGTTTTGCTTTAAAACAGCCAATTGATTATCCAACGCAAGCAATTCGTAATACGATTGAGCTATTTCTGAAATCAAGTGGGTCATCATGAAGTTTTTACCTTCAACAGAAGCCAAGTATTCAAACACGGCCGACTTCTTAGCATTTCGAAGCTTTTTCCAGATATCTACTTCCCACGAAGCTTGAGCACCAAAAATGAAGTCAGGTAGCGGCTCAGGAAACTCCTGCCCTGGTCTAATCTCATTGTTGGCCTCCAACGCACCATTTCTGGTGTAACGACCAACTTTATCCAATCCCGAGCCGCCTGATAACCCAACAAAAGGTAAATACTCTCCTTTTCGAGCGCGAACTTCATTGTTTGAAATATTGATTTCTTGCAGCATAATATTCAATTCCTGGTTTCTGCTCAACGCAGTATCTATCAGAGCAATTAAATATGGATCGCTGAAAAAATCTTTCCATTTAATATCTGCAGAATTGCTTGAATCCTGCGTAGCATTTGCCGTATATGAGGCTGGTACCGCTTTGTTTTCTTGCTTTTGCACCAGTGGTTGTATGTTACAAGCATTGATTGCCAAGATCATCAAGCCCAATGCGATGTATTTCAAAATTTTCTGTGTCATTTCGTTATGCATTTATTGGATTATTGATCTTTTTTGCTTCTCATCAATTGCTTGATGCGGTTGTTGAGCTGGCGGATCAAACTTCTCGTATTAGATCCTTGTTCAGCTGTTCGCATGAACTCTTCAGAAATTGGCTCATCCGATTCCTCTTTGATCAAGGATTTGCCTTTGATCATGGTAGCGAATATGTAGTACAATCCAGGAATGACGAGCACTCCAAACATGGTACCGATCAACATTCCACCCATGGCAGATGAACCAATAGTTCTGTTACCAATAGCGCCCGCACCTGTTGCAATCACCAACGGAATCAAACCTGCGATAAATGCAAATGAGGTCATCAAAATGGGTCTGAAACGTGCTTTTGAACCCGCAATAGCGGCTTCTAATACCGTGGCTCCATTACGCTGACTTTGCACCGCAAATTCCACAATCAATACCGCATTTTTTCCCAGCAAACCGATGAGCATGATCAAACCAATTTGAGCATACACGTCATTGGCTAAGCCCAGTATTTTCAATAAGAAAAACGAGCCGAATACACCTACTGGAAGTGAGAAAATCACAATCAATGGCAACACAAAGCTTTCATACTGTGCGGCCAACACCAGGTAAACAAAGATTAACACGACCAAGAAAATGTAAATAGCTTCATTTCCTCTTCTAGCTTCGTCATAAGACAAACCTTCCCACGCAATGTCAAAACCTCTCGGCAGCGTTTCTTCCGCTACTTCTCTAATGGCTTGAATGGCATCGCCACTGGTATAGCCTTCGCCCGGCAAACCACGAATAGCTGCAGAGTTGTACAAATTGTAACGCGTGATTTCGTTAGGCCCGAGTCGCTTTTTCAAACGCATGAATGCTGAATAAGGAACCATTTCGCCTTCTTCGTTTTTCACGAATAAGTTTTGAAGGTCTGATGGCAATCTTCTGTATTCTGGAGCGGCTTGTGTATATACTTTGAAGAATCTACCAAAGCGGATAAAACCTTGCTCGTAAGTACTACCAATCAAAATGTTTAGATTTTCCATGGCATTACCAATAGAAACACCTTTTTGCATGGCGATTTTATTATCAATAATCAACTCATACTGAGGATAGTTTGCCGCATAAAAGGTGAACAAACCCGTGATTTCTGGTCGCTTACTCATGGCTTCCATAAAATCATTGTTTATTCTTTCAAACTCATGGTAATCTGTACCGTTTGTTTTGTCAAGCAATCGCAAAGAGAACCCACCCGATGAACCAAAACCAGGCACGGCAGGCGGCTCAAAGTACTCGATAACAGCGCCTAAGTTTTTGGTTTCTTCTTCCAGTTCTTCCATGATTTCTGTCACGGTTTGATGGCGTTGCGACCAAGGTTTTAAGTTGATGATACACGTTCCAGCATTAGAACCTCTACCCTCTGTCATGATTTCATAACCCGCTAAAGACGATACGGATTCCACTCCATCCAACTCTTCACAAATTTGCTGTAAGTCACGCGCTACTTGGTTTGTACGCTCAAGCGTAGAACCTGGAGGTGTTTGAATAATGGCGTAAATTGTACCTTGATCTTCGCTAGGAATAAAGCCCGCAGGCAATACTTCGTTGGTCAAATAAATTCCCACACAAAACACACCCAACACGCCAAACGTGAGCATTCTTCTGGCTACAATGCGGTTTAGAATACTAACGTAACGACCCGTTAGTTTTTCGAAACCGCGGTTAAACCAATCGATGAACTTGTCAACGAGTGATTTTCTGCGTGGTTTGCCATGATTGTTTTTCAAAATCATAGCAGACAAAACAGGTGTAAGTGTAAGCGCAACAACGGCCGAAATGATGATGGCACCTGCCATTGTAATGGAAAATTGTCGGTAGAAAACCCCAACAGGTCCTGTCATGAATGAAATAGGAATGAAAACAGAAACCATGACCAACGTAATCGCTACGATAGCTCCACCAATTTCGCCCATTACTTTTTTCACGGCATTGTAGGGCGAAAGATTTTCTTCTTCCATTTTGGCGTGAACTGCCTCCACTACCACAATCGCATCATCTACCACAATACCAATGGCCAATACCAATGCAAAAAGGGTAATCAAGTTGATGGAAAGACCAAAAAGCTGCATTACGAAGAATGCACCAATCAATGAAACAGGAACGGCAATAATTGGAATCAAAGTAGATCTCCAATCTCCTAAAAACAAGAACACCACAATGGCTACCAGAATAAATGCATCGCGCAGCGTGTGAATTACCTGCTCGATAGATGCATCTAAGAACTGGCTTACGTCATAGCTGATTTTGTATTCGATGCCCGGAGGCATATCTTCTTCAAGCTCTTTTAGCTTTTCCTTTACATCTTCAATTACCGTACTGGCATTACTACCAAAGGTTTGCTTCAGCATAATAGACGCAGAAGCTTTACCATCAAGGTTTGAGTAAATGTCAAAAAACTCGCTTCCTAGCTCTACGTCCGCCACATCTTTCAACTTCAGCAACTCGCCATCTTCATTGGCTCTAATGATGATGTTTTTGTATTGCTCAGCCTCGTTGTACCTGTCTTGGTAAACCAACACATATTCAAGCGATTGCGATTTGATACCAGAACTTTGGCCCAAACGACCAGGACGAGCTAGAATACTTTGCTCTTCCATTGCTTTCATTATTTCTTCTGCAGAAACGCTGTAAGCACGCATGCGATCTGGTTTTAACCAAACACGCATGGCATATTTTCTACTTCCTAAAATCTGTGCTTGAGCTATACCATTGATCCGTTGAATCTCAGGGATAATCTTAGTATAAGCATAGTTGTAAAGGAATTTTTCATCCATTTCTTCACCGTCTTCGCTGTATAGATTTACATACATCAGCATACTTGGCTGCACTGGCGTGATGATTACTCCTTCGCGCTGAACCAATGGAGGCAACAAAGTCATCACCTGGTCTACACGTGTTTTCACACGCACTACGGCTTGGTTTGGATCGGTTCCAGGTTCAAAAATTACACGAATGGTTCCTTCACCAGCGCTGGTTGCATCAGAAGCGATGTAACG
>CAZWXC010000287.1:0-4383 GCA_964637935.1 uncultured Flavobacteriales bacterium
CCTCTGCGTTTGATGAATGCATAGGCTTTTGCCGCCAAGGCTAAATTGATGCTTGCTCTTGGCGATCCACCAAACGAAATCATGTCCTTGAATTTTGCCAAACCATAATCACTTGGATTGCGCGTTGCAAAAACGATATCTACAATGTATTGCTCAATTTTCTCATCCATATACACTTGACGCACTACTTCGCGTGCCTTCAAAATGTCTTCTGGCTTTAAAACCACATTGGTTTTTGGAAATTCTTTAAGCGTTACATTCTGGCGAATGATCAGTTTTTCTTCTTCTTTTTTAGGATAATCCAAAACTACTTTAAGCATGAAACGATCCACTTGCGCTTCGGGCAAAGGATATGTTCCTTCTTGCTCTACTGGATTTTGGGTTGCCATCACCAAGAATGGTTTTGGCAATGGAAAAGTTTCGTCACCAATGGTTACTTGCTTTTCTTGCATTGCCTCAAGCAAGGCACTTTGCACTTTGGCTGGTGCGCGGTTTATTTCGTCAGCCAACACAAAGTTGGCAAAGATTGGCCCTTTGCGCACACTGAATGTTTCGCTTTTTGCTTGATAGATTTGAGTTCCGACCAAATCTGCAGGTAGCAAATCGGGAGTGAATTGTATTCTGCTAAATTTTGAATCGATGGTAGATGAAAGTGATTTGATCGCCAGCGTTTTCGCCAATCCAGGCACACCTTCTAGCAGTAAATGTCCATTTGATAGTAATGCGATCAGCATGCGGTCTACCATGTAGCGTTGGCCAACAATTACGCGATCCATTTCTCGGTTTATGAGTTCGATGAAGGAGCTTTCCTTTTCAATTTGCTCATTCAACGCTCTTATATCAATTGCATTTTCCATACACTTAGCTTTTCAACAAATTCATTAGGATTTCTATGCCGCAAAAATTGAAAATATCGCTGCCATCAAAGGTGTGGCGCTGTTAAACAATGTTAAGACTATTCTAGCACTGAAAGCCTTGTGTTTGTTGGGTTTGTTGTACATTTCGAACCTTAAAAATTTGAAACTTTTAACGCTAAAATTATGACTGAAAACACACCTGCTGAATTATCACTAAAAGAGGTGATAGATTGTGTGAGAGCTTTCCACGATTCTTTCGGAATTAACAATGAAAATACTCCGATTGCGAACATTGACCCAGATACAATCATGTTGCGATATAAGTTGATGCGTGAAGAGAATGAAGAATATTTAGAAGCGGCTCAAAATGGTGATTTGGTAGAAGTGGCTGATGCACTTGGAGACATGCTCTATATTTTATGCGGCACCATGCTAAGCCATGGACTTCAAGACAAAATGGGCGAAGTCTTTCTTGAAATACAACGCAGCAACATGAGTAAACTTGACGAAAATGGAAAACCGATTTATCGCGAAGATGGAAAAGTGATGAAGGGACCGAATTACTTTAAGCCAGATATTAAGGCGGTTTTGGGAGAATAGTTGGTAGTGGGCAGTTTTTAGTTAGTAGTAAAGAGTGGAGGTTGAGACTATTCTACTTTTCGAAAACTAGGCGCTCATCCCAGCGGGATGCAATATTAATAGCCACGATAATTACGCGAAATAAAGTCGGTCAGCGTGAAATGCTTTGTAGAAGATGAAAGTCATTTATGACCTAGGGTGGATCGATTATTAAAGCAGTGAAAAAAAGAAAAGAATAATAGTTGAAGAGTAAACAGCAAGGTATTTGAAAAAAAGTTTTCATCCCAGCGGGATGAAACATCAATAATTTGGACAACTAATAGACAAAAGGTCGGTCAGCACGAAAGGCTTGATTGATAAGAAATCTTCTTTTGACCGAATGAGAATCGATTAATAAAAGCGGAAAAGTTAGAAATGATTATTTGGTGAAGAGCTTTCCAATCTACTTTTCGAAAACTAGGTTCTCATCCCAGCGGGATGAAACATCTGTAATCCAGTCAACTAATGAATAAAAAGTCGGTCAGCGCGAAGGGCTTGATTTATAAGAAATCTTCTTCTGACCGAATGAGAAACGATCATTAAAGGCGTGAAATGAAGGTTTTCTATAAAAATAAGCCGTTTATTATTCAACTACCAACTAAATACTACCAACTAAATACTACAAACTAGCAACTACCAACTAGTCCTGATCTCTCAATTGAAGCATCAATAGGGCAGTAGCAGCCGCCTCATCGCCTTTGTTTCCATGCTTACCACCACTGCGAGCGCGGCTTTGTTCAATGTTGTCATCGGTAAGAACACCGAAAATCACAGGAACATTGTAATCCAAAGAAACATCTTTCACGCCTTGAGAAACAGCCTGACAAACATAATCGAAATGCGCTGTTTCACCTCTGATTACAGATCCTAAGCAGATTACTGCATCTGCCTCATACTTTTCAATTCCCCATTGAGCACCAAGCGGAAGTTCGAAGCTTCCAGGAACAATCATGGTTTTGATCTTGTTGTCAGCCATGCCTGCACTTTTCAAAGTAGCGATTGCTCCGTTATAAAGTCCAGTGGTTATTTCTTCGTTCCAAGCAGATTTTACAACCACGATGGTCCAATCAGGATTGGCTTTAGGCAAGTTGCCCAAATCAGAAAGGTTCTTGTTTTCGGTTGCCATTACTTAGCAGTCATGCCTTCGGCACGTGCAATGTATTTGTCAATAGTAGCGCCTTCAGCAGAAGAAGGATATTCTTTTTTGATGCGCTTGTAAAGTGCTAATGCATCGCTATGATCACCCGCGGTTTCATGTGCTTTTGCAGCTTTCATCAAATAGATTGGCGTGGTAAGGTCGTTTGCACTATGATTAGCAGCGTTCTTATAATACTTAATAGCATCATCTACTTGACCTAATTCCATATAAGCATCGCCTGTTGCACCCATTGCTACAGAGCAAACAAGTTGATCAGTACAATCAAAATCTTCTAAATAGTCGATAGCGCTGTTGTATTCGCCTAGGCGCAAATAAGCCACACCAGCATAGTAATGTGCGAGGTTTCCAGTCTCGGTAGAACCGTAAGAGTTGATTACGTCAAGGAAACCAGCGTAATTATTTGTTCCATTCAACGCTTGCTCTAAACTATCAGCAGCAAATGCCTTCTCAGCCATCCAC
The DNA here is from genome assembly GCA_964637935.1 of uncultured Flavobacteriales bacterium. Taxonomy (GTDB): domain Bacteria; phylum Bacteroidota; class Bacteroidia; order Flavobacteriales_G; family Salibacteraceae; genus SHAN690. Next base: position 3,094 of record CAZWXC010000287.1, read on the forward strand.
ACCATTTCTTTTGCAGCAGCCTCGTTTGGCTCTTGAATGAAATACTTATATCCGAAGAATGAAAGCACCAACAATAGGCCTACACCTACTATAATGGTTAAACTTTTTTGATTTTCGATTACCCAAGATTCTGACTTTGAGTCTGCGTCTTCAACATCAAAAATTACTTCTTCGCTCTTATGCTCTGCCATAATTACCCTTAAAAAATGAGGCTGCAAATATATTTTTTTTACAACAGCTCAAAACATTTGTGTGAAAGGCCAAATCTTACTTTTGACGAATCATGCATTTAAACCATCTCAGTCTTGTCAATTTCAAAAACCTAGAAGAAGCAACTTTGGACCTTTCTGAAAAGGTAAATTGCTTTCTTGGCAACAACGGAGCGGGCAAAACCACTGTGCTTGACGCGATTTACTACTTGGCTTTTTGCAAAAGTTTTTTCAATCCAATCGACTCGCAAAACATTAATCATGAGAGTGAATTTTTTGTGATTGATGGTCATTTTATGCTTGAAGGAGAGCAAGAAAAAATATTTTGTGGTTTAAAAAAAGGAGAAAAGAAGCGTTTTAAACGAAACCAAAGAGAATATGAGCGTTTGGCCGATCATATTGGCACCATTCCTTTGGTGATGATAGCGCCATCAGATACTGAAATGATAAGAGAAGGAAGCGAAGTGCGCAGAAAGTTCATGGATGGCATCATTTCTCAATTCAATAAACAGTATTTGGAAGTGTTGATGCACTACAATAGATTGCTACTTCAACGCAATGCTTTGCTAAAGCATTTTTGGAAAGAAGGTCGATTTGACGCTTTTCAATTAGAGGTTTTTGATGATCAATTGCATGAACTTGGAACCGAACTTTACAATGAACGCGTTAAGTTTTTAGATGCTTATTTACCCATTTTCAGTGAGTTTTATCAATTGATTTCTGGCAATCAAGAGGAAGTTGGAATCGTTTACGAAAGTCATTTGAAGCATGGAAGTTTGTCTGAGCAATTGAAGGCGGCACACCAGAAAGATTATCGTGCGCAGTTCACCACAGTGGGCATTCATAAGGATGATTTAGAGTTCACTATTGGTGGACATCCAATGAAAAAGTTTGGCAGTCAAGGTCAGCAAAAGAGTTTTGTGATTGCGCTAAGGTTAGCTCAATTTGACTTTTTGAAAGATTTGAAACAGCGAAAGCCCATTTTGTTGTTAGATGATATTTTCGATAAACTTGATGACAATCGTGTAGCGGCCTTGATGAATTTGGTGAGTGAAGATCACTTCGGACAAATATTTATTAC
>CAZWXC010000288.1:0-4362 GCA_964637935.1 uncultured Flavobacteriales bacterium
CATCATCATGAATGTAGCTTCAGCGGCTGCAGTACCTTCATCCAGCAAACTTGCATTGGCAATCGGCATTCCTGTCAAATCACAAATCATGGTTTGGTAATTCAACAAAGCTTCTAATCTACCTTGAGCTATTTCAGCTTGATAAGGAGTATAAGCAGTGTACCAACTTGGGTTTTCAAGTATATTTCTCTTGATTACGGCTGGCAGCATAGTGCCATAATAACCTTGGCCGATGTAAGACTTGTAAATCTTGTTCTTCTTTGCCAAGGTTTGAATCAATTCGTCAAATTCAAACTCAGAAATTCCTTCGGCCACATTTAAAGCCTTTTTCAATCTGATAGAAGCAGGAACGGTTTGATCGATCAATTGATCGATGGAATCTACACCGATAGTTTCGAGCATATGCTGAATCTCTTCCCGTCTTGGGCCGATGTGTCTAAGTTGAAATGAATCGTGTTTCGTCATGATCTATTTTAAGGGCTGCAAATATAAATTTCGCATCTTGGTTTTGAGTATGATAAACATCAACAGCAGAGGATAGTTTTATCCACAATTAATTAAAAAATCCACACTTTTGCCACATGTTTAGAAGCACCATCATCTTTGCATTAATAATGCTCTGTTTTTCTATTGCAAAAGGGCAGAGTAACTCAGATAAAATCTTCTTGATGACGGGCAAAACCCTTGAAGGAAAAGTGTCATCACAAGACAGTTTATTCGTTTATTACACCTTCACCAAGAAGAGTGGTAAAGAAAAAGATCACAAAATAGACTTAGAACGCGTGTTTTCTATCATTGACGCTCAAGGCAATGAGCAATTGGTATATGCCATGGATACCTTGATTGGAAACTATTTTTCAGTAGAAGAAATGCGCAGCTACATTGAAGGTGAAATAGATGCTTCGAAATACTCTAAATCAAATTGGACTTATTTGGTTGGTACACCAGTAACAGCGGCCGCGGGATATTTTTTATCGGGAACGATTTTGGTATTTGCTGTTCCATTTACATATACCGTAGTGAGCGCCATCCCAAAGGTGAAAGTAAAAGGCCCAAAAGGTGCTAAACCAGCAAAAGCGGGTGATCCAGCTTACGTTTTAGGCTATGAAAGAGCAGCGCGCTCAAAAAGGTTGTTTAAATCATTAGGGACTGGACTGGTTGGAACCGCAGTTGGTTTCATCCTCGGAATTAATGGCAATTAATGAAGCTCTTAAGAGCAATCATCTACTCCAATTCTTATGTGGCATTTGTGCTCAGTATACTCACGCTGAGTAGCTATGCATTGGTCGAAAACATAGAATGGCGGCTCTACACCGTAATCTGTGTCTTTCTTGGAAGCTTCATTCTATACAACTTTCATAGACTTTATAAAATTGATTTTATTCCTGAAGATCAATTGTCTGAGCGACATCAATGGGTGCTGAAAAGAGCAAATCCGCTCAAGATTTCGATGGGTTTGTCACTATTTGTGATGATGCTTTTGCTTCCAAACTTCAATGCAGACACCATCGTTTGCTTAATTCCGGCTGGTTTGATTTCTGTTGGATACACCATACCAATAGTGCCAACCGAAACAGGTTGGCGAAGATTGCGAGACATTCCATTTACTAAACCGCTCATTATTTCAATGGTCGTTAGCTATTTAACATTGGCTTTTCCAGTGTTTGAACAATGGGGCTTTTCAGAATTAAAACATCCCGTTTTTGTGAAATTGTTTGCAGAGCGCATGTTGTTTTTGCTGGCAGTTACCATTCCATTTGATATGCGCGATTTGCTGAGTGACAAAGCTTCAGGTCTTGAAACGTTAGCGACTGAATTTGGATTTGTTCAGACCAGAAATGTTGGACTATTCGCTTTACTGGCGTGGCTTTTAATGCTTGTATGGCGTTTAATCGCTTTAGGATTCAGCTGGCCACAAATGATTTTTGGATTCGTAATGTTTGGCTATGTGTTCGTTTGCTATTTACTAACCACTCCAAAAAAGCAAGACCTGTTTTACATCCTCGCTTTTGAAGGTTCCATTATCCTTTATTCGCTGGGATGGTTGCTCCTCTAATTGACCAACAAACAGCTTGAATCCACCCTTTTTTTATCAAAATTCGCTTTTCAGCAATCAGTCCTTGTGACATAAATAGCTGGTTGAAAGCTGGTAATTTCTTAGCGCTTATTCCTGTTACAATATTGAAGAACGCATAGAGCAATGTTATAAATCCCGCTTTCGCGAAATGCGCTTCGTAGCCAAATTCAGCTTCTTGGTTAAAGTCTATAAATAAGATTTTCCCTTTCGGGGAAAGGCAACTAACAAGCTTTGAGATAAGTGATTGCAGTTCTGTTTCTGAGTAGCAATCGAGCACAAAGGGTAAGATGATAACATCAAACGATTGCTCTTTCCAAGTGGTCCAATCGTTTGAAAACTCAATGGAAGATGGGTGATTTAGTCTGGAAATTCTTGTCTTAGTTTTCTCGATCATCCTATCGCTTAGCTCAGCATAGTAGTATTCTGAAGCAAGATTTTGATGAATAGCGTTTTTCAAAACTTCGCCACTGCCTCCACCGATGATAAGGCACTTTTCTGCGGAAGCGAGATCACTAAAAAGCTGCTGTTGAAGACGAGAAAATGCTTTTCCGAAAAACAAGAAAACTACTCCATCATAAATTGGAGCAAGTAAGTTGAAGCCTCTGCCAATGCGGCTCAACTTAGCCATAAACCTTGTCTAACGCAACAATAATGCTTTTGGCCGCTTTGTCTAAATCATCTTGAGTATGTGCTTCGCTTACAAAACCAACTTCGTAACCCGATGGACCAACATAAACGCCTTGGTCGAGCAGTGCATCGTAAAACACTCTGAATTTTTCTCCGCTATCTGCTGGAATTTCAGATGCGCTGCGCACATGCTGTTTATTGCTAAAGCTCAACCAAAAAATAGATCCTACATGAAACATGTGGAAAGGATATCTGTGAGCATTTACATGATCCTGAACGGTTTTTACAAATGCAGAAGTTTTTGTCTCAAGTGCTTCGTAAAATCCTGGTTTAAGACAAGCTTCTAATTGTGCAATTCCAGCTGCCATTGCTACCGGATTTCCACTCAATGTTCCAGCTTGGTACACAGGACCTTCTGGTGCAACGCAATCCATCACTTTCGCGCTTGACGCGTATGCTCCAACAGGAAATCCGCCACCAATTATTTTTCCATAGGCCACCATATCTGGTTTGATGCCATAATATCCGCTAGCACCTTCAAATCCAACTCTGAATCCTGAAATTACTTCATCAAAAAAGAGAAGAATACCTGTTTCATCACAAATCTCGCGGAGGAATAATAAGAAGTCTTTGTCTTGCAGTAATAAGCCATTGTTAGCTGGAATTGGTTCTATGGCAATGCATGCGATGTCATGACCAAAATTCTTCACTGCTTCGCGCACCGCTTCTTTATCGTTTAGCGGAAGCACAATGGTTTCCTTCACAAAACTTTCAGGGATACCAGCCGAAGTTGAAGTGCCAAAAGTGGCTAAGCCAGAACCAGCCTTAACCATCAGGCTGTCTACGTGACCGTGATAACAACCTTCAAATTTCACCACCTTGTTTTTACCTGTATAGCCTCGCGCTAAGCGAATGGCGCTCATTGCAGCTTCTGTTCCCGAGCTTACAAAGCGAATTTTTTCAATGAATCGGTTGTTGTCTACTATGAGTTTGGCAAGTTCAGTTTCGTATTTGTTCGGAGCTCCAAAAGAAGTTCCGTTGGCCATTACGGTGCTTACTTTATTCAAAACGCCATCATGAGCGTGGCCTAAAATAAGCGGTCCCCAAGAGCAACAAAAATCTACGAACTCGTTTCCATCTGCATCCCAAACATGCGATCCTTTTCCTTTTTCAAAAAAAATAGGCGCTCCGTTTACTGATTTGAATGCACGCACTGGGCTGTTTACACCGCCTGGTAAATATTGTTTTGCTTCTTCGAATAACTGCTCTGATCGCTCTCTGTTCATGTTTTCTGTTTACGGCTTCAAATATAGAAGTGTCCTTAGCATAAACCCGATAATGCCGCAAGAGTTTGGCGTTTTATGTGGGTTGGGGTAAGTTTTCCAACAAATAGGGTAATAGTTGTTGAAATTATTACACAGTTTAATCGGTTTTGGTGGTTCAATCCTTTTAAATTGGGTACTGGCACGGTTGTTCCTTACATGTTCACCAAACACGAACATTATGAAAACTATCAAGAAAATACTCGGGATCGCATTTATAGCAGCTTTTTTATCAATGGCATTTGTGGCCTGCGAAAATCAAGATACAACCGCAAAAGATGTGGTAGATGAATCTGAAGAATTTGTAGAAGATCAATCAGAAAATCTTTCGGAAAA
>CAZWXC010000289.1:0-4352 GCA_964637935.1 uncultured Flavobacteriales bacterium
TTCTTGGCCTTCGTTCCGCTACGCTCCACTTAGGCCAAGAAGCTTTAAACAATGAATATATTTTATAATTTAGAACTGTACTAAAAATGGGGAGCCTACAACTGAAGCACTAACAGAATTGGGTTACTCAATTCATTATAAAGTCCTTGATGCAAAATATTATGTTCCTCAGCACAGAGAAAGAATAATAATCGTTGGATTCAACAAAGAAATATTCAATGAGCAAGAGCAATTCAAATTCCCCGAACCAAAAGATGTTGAATTGAGAGTTAAAGACATTTTGGAGCCTAATGTTGATGATAAATACACTCTTTCTGATAAATTGTGGAGCTACCTCCAAGAATATAAGAAAAAGCACCAAGCTAAAGGAAATGGTTTTGGTTTTGGACTCACGAACCTAAATGGTGTTTCTAGAACTCTAAGTGCAAGATATTATAAAGATGGAGCTGAGATTTTAATCCCACAAGAAGGCAAAAATCCACGGAGATTAACTCCTAGAGAATGTGCTCGACTTCAAGGATTTCCTGACACTTTCAAAATACCAGTTTCGGACAATCAAGGCTACAAGCAATTTGGAAACTCAGTAGCTATGCCATTAATGCAGGCTGTAGGTAAAAATATTATTAAAGAATTACAGAGAATTAATGAACCTGAACAATCTAAAGTCGCTGTTTGCTGATAATGGCTGCACTGAAATCTACGTAAAGTCACTAGCGGCTAACGATAATTCAAAAAACCAAGTCTACTTCGGTGGAAACTTTGAAATAATCAATGTCCTTCCCATTTCGAGTATCGACACTGTTGAAGCAGGAGATTGGAAAAGAGAAAGATTTAAGGCAAAATTAAATTTCGCTTGGCTTGATGATGAAGGTCAAAAGTCGCTTGCACCTCACGCACAATTAATTCTTTATCCCAAATATCCAGAGGTAAGATTTTCAGGTTTCTTGCTAGGTTGTAAAAATGCTCCTTCTGAATTAATGGCAAACAGAATTGAGAATAGGCTTCTTTTTATATCTGTAGACAAAAGCGGAAGGACATTAGGATATGTTGCTGCACCGAATTCGGAGATTTCGAATGAGTTCAATCAACTAAATAATTTGGGAGAACATGGAGTTTTCCAAGTAATAGAATTACCACAAGTAGCCAATAACAGAAGCATTCTCTTAAACGAGCTATGCAGAATTCATAGTCTAGGTTGGATTGACTCAAAAAGACTTGATTCAGGAAGCAATGTTCTTCCTTGTAAGTCTTCAAATTGTGGTGGTTATACTCTAGAAGCAGAACTTGGAGTAACTCCTAATGGATATTCAGAACCCGATTTCATGGGTTGGGAAATTAAACAGTTTGGGGTAAAAAAGTTCGACAAAATAGATGCTTCGGTAATCACCTTAATGACACCTGAACCAACTGATGGACTATACAAAACTGAAGGAACGGAGTTCTTTATCAGAAATTATGGCTATCCTGACAAACTTGGCAGACCAGACAGAATGAATTTTGGAGGTGTGCATAAAGTTGGAGAAGTTCATAAATCGACTAATCTTGAAATGAAACTATTGGGCTTCGACCAAGAAACAGGAAAAATCAGGAATTCAAACGGACGAATTGCTCTGTTAGACATTAAAGGAAATGAAACAGCTTCATGGAGTTTCGCTTCAATGCTACTCCATTGGAATCGTAAACATGATAAAGCATGTTATGTTCCTTCGCTTTCAGAAACGACAGGAGACAGAAAATATAAATATGGCAACAATGTAGTTTTAGGGACAGGCACTGACTTTCAACTTTTCCTAGCAGAAATGGCAAAAGGAAATATTTATTACGACCCAGGAATAAAGCTCGAAAATATGTCTACTAAACCTAAAATCAAGAAAAGAAGTCAATTCAGAATCAAGTCAAAGTTTCTGCCGGACTTGTATAAGAAAAATGAAATTGTGAACGTATGCCAACCCTAAAATCAAGCACATTGCAATCCTCGTTCCTGCGGTTGCAAAGAGCTTTCAAGCCTACGCTCGAACAAGAAAAAATAAAAACACGAAAGCACAACAATCGCTATAAAACATGCCCTTCGGGACACGTTTCATAGCGGGGCCGTTGGCGTTCATTTAAAGAAACCGATAAACGGAGTAAAGTCGAAAATCCGATTTAAAGAGTAGACAAAAATTAAATTAAGTAGAAATGAAAAAACAACTTTTACTAATTGGAATTACTGCATTCCTATTCTCTTGTTCATCACCTATGGATAAGAAGTTTAACGAAGAAACGGCAAAAGAAGACATTGAAGCCATTAAAGGTAAAATTGATTCAACCGAATTAAAACTTCTTGCAGGTTCTATGATTCGACTCAAATTTCAAGACAAAAAACTTGAAGAAATGACATATGGCGAAATCTTAGAAGATGGAAAAAAATGGAAAGCAGAACAAGAGAAAATTGAAGCTGAACAAAAGGCACTTGCTGAAAAAGCTGCAAAGGAAGAAGCTGAACGAATAAAAAAATTGACGGAAGCTGTTATCGTTTCTTGCTTTGAAAAGGGTTATACCGAAGTTGATTATCAAGACTATATTACTTACAAATTTGTTATCCAAAACAAATCAGATAAAGCTATTAGAGCAGTAAAAGGTGGAATAACATTCACCAACTTGTTTGACGAAGAAATAAAATCATTAAACTTTGTTTACGACCAGCCAATTCCAGCAGGACAAGAAGTAAATTGGAATGCAACTACTGACTACAACCAATTTATGGATGATGACCAGACCTTGAAAAACAAGGACTTGAAAGATTTAAAAGTTGTTTGGAAACCTGAAAAGATAATTTTTGAAGACGGAACGACTTTGGAATAAAAAAAAACGAAACGCCAACAAAGTGTATAGTTAATGGCGGTTTTGTGCTGAATTTTAAGCTTTTAGCATTTAAAAAATCAAGTGCTTAACCGAAAGTGAAGTACTTTGAAATCCGCCACTAACCATACACAAACCGTTGGGGCATATGAAAAAATAGAGAAATGAACCAAAATCAAAAAGACAGACAACTTCAATTGCAGTACGAAACACTTCTTATGAAAATCTATAATCGGTATGATCATAGTCCTGAACTAGGAATTGGACCATATATGAGCAACCTCATTGATTCTGAACGTGGGAAAAGTAACGTGCAACATTTGGGCACAACAAAGGACTTATTAGGAGAAGTAAAAGGATTTTTAATCCAGGGGGTTGACGACCTTTTGCGTAATAACTCAAATATTGAAGATAGAGCACTTATTAACGCTAACAGAGACCTAATCGGTAAAGCAAGTTCAAGCACTGCTCTAGAAACACCAATTGAAAGTTTAAGAAGGTTTCTAAAGATTGGTCTTGATTCTAAATAAAATCCTGTGCTAATCCAAGCAAATAAGAGCGATCTTTTTTATAAAATGCCTCTCTCATTTTAGAGTTTGTCATAAAGTCTTCATGTAAAGAAGCTTGGCTTGGAATTTTAGCAATCTTAGAAAGATACAAGTCAAACAACTCCTTATTAGATAGTTCTTCAAGTTTCATAATTAGTGTTTTGTCGAAAAAACATCTATCGAGAGGAAAAAAAAAGGACAGGAAGAAAAATAAAAAACATGCCCCAACAAAACCTAAAAAACACTTCGTTCCTCGCGATTTTTTAGCCAGACCGTTGTGCCTAATGTAAAAAAAGACGTAATCGACATGGAAAAACACTTTATTGTACCGCAACCTCCAGTAACAGAAAAGTATCGACTTCTTGTTGACGACATGAGCGAAAAAAGAAACTTTGGTTTCACCTCAGACATTGACAAAATCCGATACAATAAAAATATCCTTGGAGACGACTTTAACATGGACTTGACAATAAAGAACATGTTTACAGATGAAGGAATTACAAGTGTTTTCCCAATCGGATGTTTCATTACCGTTTTGCAATTAAAAAAGGATGAAACAGAAGGCAAAATGACTTTTTTCGACTTTGACATTGACACCGACAAAGCAGGATTAAAAGACATATTAGAACAACAATTTTCAGACAACATAGTAAATGCTTGGTTTCATGTTTACGACTTGTTACGATCTGACTTTTCTAAAGAAGATGACCGTTTTGAACTATTTCGACCTGACTTTGACCAAAGTGATTTACACTGACTTAAAAATTCGTCTGAAACAGGTTTGTACTCTTTGAATTTGAACAACATAACTAATTGAATTAAAGATTAATAAAAAGAAACACTAGGCACAACAATGGCTAAGAAAACATAGGGCAAATAAGGCTTTCAGAAAGGTTCGTTCATTAAGCAAACTTTGGTTTCGGTGGACAGTGAATCGCTTCGAAAGCCCTACGTTTCTTAGCC
>CAZWXC010000290.1:0-4333 GCA_964637935.1 uncultured Flavobacteriales bacterium
TTCGGGCGAAGGATCAGCACCAGAAACGGGCGTAGCTTCAGTGAGTTCTTCGGTTTTTAGGCCGTTTTTCTTACAATAATGCATCGCAGTTCTGAAGGCAATACTACCAATCCAGGTAGAAAGTTTGGCCTCGTTTTTAAACGTGCTTAAGTGTTTGTAGACTTTCAAAAAAACCTCTTGGCAAAGGTCTTCCACGTCTTCGTTTTGGTTGCCAACTAACTTGCGCACCATATGAAAAACCAATCGCTCGTGTTGTTTCACAAGCACATTAAAGGAGCCGAGGTCTCCGTTTAATATTCGCTTTATCAGCTCTTGGTCGGTCATTCAGTTAGCGGCAGTTCAGGTACAGGTTTTTGAGAAAAACAGCTTAGTCGTTCATGTTTCTGGCGATGAAAAAGTAAGCCAAAAAACCGCCAGCAATTGCTGTTAGCTCAATACCAAAAGGCAGAGGCGAGTTCAGTTCGAATTCTGCAAAGTGAATAACGATCAAGCCTATGCCAGCCGAAAAGCCAATCAAACCCCATTTAAGCGCTTCTAGTTTGCTCGGTTCGCGTTTGGCTACAAAGGATTTGATCAATTCTGGGTCAAGGTCTAGTTTGCCAGCGTTCACAATTTTGTTTCTAAAACGGTGATCAGTAATGATTCTGGTAAGCAATGCAGTGCCTCCAAACAAAATGGAAATCACCGAAACAGGCAGTAATAAATCAAGCATCATCATAAGTTCAAAAATTAATGGTTTTACCCCATTAGAGCGGAGATGCAACAGAAGGTTGCAGAAAGATGAACTATTTTTTGAAATCAGTGATTTCCTCCTGACAAACAGCTGTCATTTCGGGCTTTTAGCTTCGTTTCAAATTAAAAACAAACCACTATGAATACCGTTGAAAGCGTTGCATACCGATTAGTTGAACTTTGCCGTGAGCAAAAATTTGAACAAGCCGTAAAAGAGCTTTATGCCGAAAACATTACCAGCTACGAACCAGCTGGATCAAAAAATCCAGTAACCAAGGGCTTTGATGCCGTTTCGGCCAATGTTACACGCTTTGTTGAGAACACCATTGAGTTAAACGACTTGCGCATTTCAGACCCGATCATTGCTGACAATTTTTTCAGCATTACTATGAAAATGAACTGCAAAATGGAAGGCATGCCAGCCGCAATGCCCATGGATGAAGTATGCGTGTATCACGTGCTTGATGGCAAAATTGTGAATGAGCATTTTTTCCATACGGTGCATGGCCAGTAATAATGTAGAAGATATCCTGACAGGTATTTAGAACTGGATGGGTTTGCCCAAGAAATAAATAAAAAACCGCCTGCAGCAAAAGCCACAGGCGGTTTTTTTGTTTCAAAAAAGAAGTTTTCTAGATGCTTTTCTTGGCTAAATAGAAATCCATTTTTTCAATGCTTGTATCAGCGATACGAGCGCTCATTTCGTCTAAGGTTTTTGGGGGTGGCACAATTACCAAGTCACCTTTTTTCCAATCAAGTGGCATGGCTACTTTGTATTTGTCAGAAACCTGCAAAGCTTCTAGCGCTCTTAAAATCTCGTCCATGTTTCTGCCAACATTAAGTGGGTAGTACATTACCAATCTGATTTTTTTGCTCGGATCGATAAAGAATACAGCGCGCACGGCTGCTGTTTCGCTTTCGTTGGGCTGCAACATGCCGTAAAGCTTGCTCACTTTCATGTCAATGTCGGCTATGATGGGGAAGTCGAAGTAAACACCGCTTTTTTCGTGCACATTGTTTACCCATGCCAAGTGTGAGTGAATGCTATCAATGCTCAATCCCATAAGCTCAGTGTTTAGCGCATCAAATTCACTTTTGCGCAAGGCAAAACCACTCATTTCGGTGGTACACACCGGAGTAAAATCGGCAGGATGTGAGAAAAGCACGATCCATTTATCTTTTGCAAAATCAGAAAAAGTGATTTTACCTTTTGTTGTCACAGCTGTAAAATCTGGAGCTTGATCTCCAATTCGAGGCATGTAGTTTATTGTTTCAGTATTTTGTTCCATGATTACTAATGTTTTAAGTTGAAACAAAGGTGAGCTATAGTGCAAGGCTGCTGTGTGCTTTGGGTTACATAGCAGTCATAAATTAAATTAATCACTCGATAGCTTAAAACTATATTAAAACTCCTTGTAACCTTTCTTCATGAAAAGCGACATTCATCAAAACACACGGTTTGAAAACGGAACATCATAAAGCTTTTCTTGAGGCATACCAACCTTGCCACGATGCCTTTGTGCGCTATTGCACTGCCATTGCTTATGGCAAAATAGAAGCGGAAGACTTGGTGCAAGATGTGCTTGCCACGGCTTGGAAAAATTTTGATCAAATACGCGAGAAAGATAAACTGCTGCATTACATGATGCGCGTGGCAAAGCACAAGGTTTACAGCTTTTTGCGCAAGCCAAAATACCAAGAAGAAATCGCAGAGCATTATGCAGAAAACCTGCGCTCAAAAGGCGTTTCGGCTGATGTAGTGCTTGATATTCAAGAACTCTATCGCATGCTTGATAAACTGCCTTTTGCACAAAAACAGGCCATCATATTGTTCGAAATCTCAGGATTTAGCATGAAGGAAATTGCCGCCATTCAAGATTCAACCGAAGGCGCGGTGAAAACCAAAATAAGCCGCGGCCGAGCCAAGCTAAAATCGTTTTACGAAGCCGAATCGGCACACGCCACCATGCACTCCGTGTTTCAAACCATCCAAAGCATTATGTTATGAGTCAGATAGATCAATCGTTTGCAGCCGCGCGTTCGCTGCCCATATCCGTTTCTCTTGATCAAGTGGAAGCCATGATTGCCGCTTTTCCATTGCCAAGCACAACGCCCGTTTGGAAATCTACCACCATGAAAGTGGCTGCCGCTGGCGCTATTGGCACTTCTGCATTCATTGCTTTTTGGCCAACAGAAAAAGAGGCACCAACCCCAAAATACCACCCACAAATTCAAGTTCCGATAGAAGCTGATACGCCTCAAGAGGAAATTCGGAAAAGGGACATTAAGCGAGATTCAACTCAAGTTTTGGATGAACTAGTTCCTGAATTCAAAGAGGAAAAATCGCTGAATTTCAAGCAAAAAGTGTTAGCTGCAGATACAGATTCATTGGTTTCGGCAGCGCCAATCAAACCTGTGGTGCCTGTGAAACCAACGGCTGCAGTTACTCCGGTTCAGCCTGTTTCACCAAAAGAACCAGAAACACCAAAAGGTTTGTTTGATGGCGAGGGCGGAAGTGAGGCGTTTGAAAAAGAGCATCCAGCATTGTTTGGTAACACAGAACAAGAGGATCATGACGAGCACGAACAGCATGAAAGTTGCGATTGTGATTGTACTTCGACCGATGTGTTAGAATGGAACAAACATGTGGACGAAGGCGTGATGTCGTTCTTTTTTAGTTGTGAGAATGATGATGTTCAACTGGATAAAAGTGAACTAAAACATTTCGAAAAAGAACTGACCCGAGTGTTGAAGAGGCACGATTATTACGCCAAAGAAATAAGGATCGACTACCCTAATAATGCTACTATCATTATCAATAAAGAGAAGGTGGCCAGCAGCGCGTTTTACGATTTTCAAATTCTTTTTCAAGATCATGAAATCATGCCAGGCGAAAAACGAAAAATTCTTTTGGCAAAAGACCAGATTTGGGTGGGCGATTTTGAGAAAGGTGAGTTTAGAGGAACAGCCAAAGGATTTAATGTGAAAAAAAGCATGGCCGATGAATGGCTAGAAGACTTTATGAAGTAACTCGTTAATCCTGACAGATTTTAGAAACCTGTCAGGATAAAACTTTTCTTAAAACTGCACCTTATAACTCAACACAGGCAATATTCCAATCATGGTAGACCGCTCTAATTGCTGCGTTTCGCTGTTGTAATATTGACTAAAATAGTTCTCTTTATTGGTCGCATTTTGAATGTCGATTTTGAAAGAATGCGTGGTTTTTGGGCGGTCTATTCTATACGTCAACTGCGCATCTAACCGAAAATAGTCGGGCATTTTATCTGCGAAAATTTTCTCACGATCGATTACTGTATATCCAGCCACTTTTGATTCATCTAACAATATTGGTGTGAATCGCTGCCCACCAGCCCAAACTACTTTTGAACTCACGCTCAGCACGCGGCCTGGTTTCTTCAACTTGAATTCTTTTCCACCTTGAAAATTGCTCACGTAATTCGCATTCCACAGCGTGTTTCGTTCTTTGCCATCGCCAGCCACATATTTCGATTGGTAAACGGAAGAAGTAACCATCATAAACCAATTGTTGGTGAAATACTTTTCGATGGTTAATTCGGCTCCGTAATTATGGCCCGTG
>CAZWXC010000291.1:0-4331 GCA_964637935.1 uncultured Flavobacteriales bacterium
TGGCGCAAATTGGGCATTCGAAATACCCGGAATTGGTCGCGCCAATGGAATGCCCATCACCCTTTGCAATCAAACTAATGGCACGATTTACATCAATTGGGCAGACCAAAGAAATGGTGAAAACGACACTGATATTTGGATGATCAGTTCAAAAGACAAAGGCAAAACTTGGTCTGAAAAAGTGCGTGTAAATGATGATAAAGCTGGTTCACAGCAGTTTTTCACCTGGGCAACCATTGACCAAAGCAATGGGAATATTTACACTGTGTTTTATGACCGAAGAAACCACAGCGATAACAGCACTGACGTGTATTTAGCCACTTCAAAAGATGGCGGTAAAACCTTCGTAAATCAGAAAATAAGCGAATCTCCATTCACTGTTCCCGAAGGAGTGTTCTTTGGCGATTACAACAATATTTCAGCAGTAAATGGCGTGATTCGCCCCATTTGGACTAGCGTGAAAGATGGAAAATTGGTGGTGATGACGGCATTGGTAAACGAGTAATAAAGTTGATGTAAATCTTGACTGACCAATAATTTTTGAAATTAGTTTCCAATTCAAAAGAATATTTATTTTCGCGCCCCGCTTTTGAAAGCAAGTAAATTGCCCAGGTGGCGGAACTGGTAGACGCGCTGGATTCAAAATCCAGTTTCTTCGGAAGTGCGGGTTCGATTCCCGCCCTGGGTACGCAAAGCAAAGCCTTCTCTCATCGAGAAGGCTTTTTTTATTTAGCCCGCCTTTTATTAACAATCATGTGGAGCGGCAAGGACGAACATTTATATCTGATTTTCAGTAAAATGAACCTGAAATTAAGCCCAAAAAAATCTCGCCATTCTACATAGTTTTCAACAAGCCTTTCATTACATTTGCAACCCTTTTCAAAAAACAATCAGGGCATGTCAAGAGAAGTAAAAATTTGTTGTGGAAGAGCAACACGCGATTTGGGTGAGAAAATAGCTATGCAATATGGCTTGCCGCTTGCCAACGTAAACATTCTTACTTTCTCTGATGGCGAGTTTCAGCCTTCGTTTGAAGAAACAGTGCGCGGTGCTGACGTTTTCATCATTCAAAGCACCACTCCACCAGCTGATAATTTGATGGAGCTTTTGCAGATGGTAGATGCTGCCAAACGTGCTTCGGCCAAAAACATCATCGCTGTAATGCCATATTATGGCTATGCTCGTCAAGACAGAAAAGACAAACCGCGTGTTTCTATCGGATCTAAACTTGTGGCAAACTTGCTAAGCGCAGCAGGTGTTACTCGTGTCATGACTATGGATTTACACGCAGATCAAATCCAAGGATTTTTTGAAGTTCCTGTAGATCATTTATTTGCATCAAGCATCTTTTTACCATACATCCAAAACCTGAATTTGCCAGACATGGTAATTGCAGCGCCTGATACAGGTGGAACAAAAAGAGCAAATGCTTACGCTAAATTTTTGAACGTTGACTTAGCCATTTGCTACAAGCAAAGAAAAGTGGCCAATCAGATAGAATCGATGACGGTGATTGGCGATGTGGAAGGAAAAGATGTGGTATTAATTGACGATTTAATTGATACTGCTGGCACGCTTACTAAATCAGCCGAAATGATGATGGAACACGGAGCGCGCAGCGTAAGAGCTATGATTACCCACGCGGTTCTTAGTGGTCCAGCATACAAACGCATCAACGAATCAGTTTTAACCGAACTTGTAGTTACTGATACTATTCCGCTTAAGGAGCAATCAGACAAAATCAAAGTATTGGGCGTAGCAGACTTGTTTGCCCACACTATGAAAAACGTGGTGAGCTTTGAATCCATTAGTACTCAATTTTTAATTTAAATATCAATTAACAACGAATCGAAATGAAAACGATCGAAATCAACGGGCATCTACGAGAGGCTGTAGGCAGCACGTCTGCAAAGCAGTTGCGTAGAGAAGGCCAAGTTCCAGGAGTTGTGTATGGTGGTGGTTCAAACATCCACTTCTATGCTGACGAACGTGAACTCAACAAACTTGTTTACACTCCAGATGTATTCAAGATTACACTAAACCTTGACGGTGAAAAAACTGTTGCGGTACTTAGAGAAGCACAATATCACCCAGTATCTGACAAGATGTTGCACATCGACTTGGTACAAGTGGTAGCTGGTTCACCAGTTACTATTCAATTGCCTGTTGCCCTTACTGGTAACTCAATTGGTGTGAAAAATGGTGGTGTTCTTAGAAAGAACGCGAAGAAATTATTGGTAAAAGGTATGATCGATGATCTTCCTGACACCATTTCAATTGACATTACTAAAATGAAAATTGGTAGTGTGAAGAAAGTAGGCGAATTATCTGTGCCAGGTGTAGAATTCCTTGAAACAGACAACCGCGTAGTAGTAGCCATCAAAACTTCTCGTAAAGCAGTTAAAACTGATGACGAAGATGAAGAAGAAGGTGAAGAAGCTGCTGAAGGCGCTGAAGCTGCAGCTGAATAATTTCTTCAACGATGAAGTTTTTAATTGTTGGGTTAGGGAATCCGGGTATCGAATATTCAGAAACCCGCCACAACATAGGATTTAAAGTATTGGACGCTCTTGCTGGAGCGTCCAATATTATTTTTAGCCCAGGCCGTTTGGGCGATATAGCTGAAATTAAACACAAAGGCAGAACACTCGTTTTGGTGAAGCCAAGCACGTTTATGAACCTCAGCGGCAAAGCGGTAAACTACTGGATGCAAGAAGAAAAAATACCTGTAGAGCGCACCATGATCATTACCGATGATTTGGCTTTGCCTTTCGGCAAAATGCGCATCAAAGGCAAAGGAAGCGATGGCGGCCACAATGGCTTAAAAAGCATCAATGCCACACTCAACTCACAAGAATATCCACGTTTGCGTTTCGGTATTGGCAACAACTTTGGCCAAGGCCAACAAGTAGATTATGTACTTGGTAAATGGAACGAAGAAGAGCTGAAAACCTTAGACGAGCGCATAAAAATTGCTGCAGAAGCAACGTTTTCTTTTACCACGGCTGGCTTACCACGCACTATGAATATGTTTAATAATAGGTAGTTCTATTTTAAACCCCAACTTACCTTATTCCTCTTTTGCCTCATATTTCACCTCATGGTGAAAACGCACCTTAAAAGAATCATCAATTTCTTCAGATTCTAGTACTAATGGAATGTCTAAATCTTGAGGTTGTAAAGACTCAATAATTATTGGTTCTGATTTCCAAGTATGGTATGAAATCTCATCTATATACCAATATGGATAACCTTCCCATACGTTTGCTATTCGCATATTGTAGCTAAAAACCAGCGTATCACCTGGAAAAACTTCAAGTGTCATGCTTAAATTATCCGTCTTTGAATCATTTCGCGGGTCTTCTTTTTGATAGTAGAGCCGATAACGCCTTTTTCCCGTGGCCTTGGCAACAGTAAGGAGTAACTCAGCAGAACGGAAATTTGCATAAACACTATCATCACCAACAAAAGGCATAACATCAGGAAATGCGTCCACTTCAAAAGCATCAGCCTTGATGTCACCAATAATCACTTTGTTTTCTGTGATGAAATCTTCCAATTCAGCCGAAGTAACTCTAAGTTTTACCGTGAACTCACCTTTACTGTGGTAAATATGGCTCGGGTGCTGTTCGCGTGAAGAAGTACCATCGCCAAACGTCCAATAATTGGTATACACACCTTCTGACAAATTTTGAAAATGAAAAGATGTAGAAGGATCAATTGCATACTTCTCATTAGAAGTAAACGCTACATTTTGTACGGATTCAATGGGTTCTTTACATGCAGCCAATAGCAATGTAAAAAGGAGTACCCAAAATATTGTTTTCATAACTACCGCAAGATAATATAAATTTGCATAACTCATTCATAAACAAAGTGTGATGTTTAAAAAAGGAATTTTAATTATAGCTGTTTATCATTTTGTTGGAATTGCATTGCAAAGCTGCCTGACATGTAATGACAAAGCAAAAATTGTTGGCTTACGCTCTTCAAGTATTGCCACTTTAAATTATACACCAATAGCTCTAGATGAAGGATCTGAAACTTACATAATAACTGAACCTTTTCGTTGGTTAATTCATACCGAACAAGAAATTATCGCTGTGACCAACACGGCATATAATGCTTCATACGCGACAGAACCATGCTCTATAAATTCTTCACTCAATGACTTAGACTCGAGCTCTTTTAAAGTCTATTTCAGTGAAACATTCACATATAAAAACAACACAATAAGAGATAGTACCAATATTCATTTTTTAATTCACTCTAATCTAAGCAACGAAGGCCAAGGAATGCATGAAGCTTTTGGTTTTGAATTTGACAGCGCT
>CAZWXC010000292.1:0-4330 GCA_964637935.1 uncultured Flavobacteriales bacterium
AAAATCAAATAAGATTAAAAAAACCGCTGCGTCTGATTTCATGGAAATTGAGCGCCAGAGAGGTATATCAGTTGCCACATCGGTGATGTCTTTTGAATATCGCGGTCATTTGATAAACCTACTTGATACACCTGGTCACAAAGACTTTGCAGAAGATACCTACAGAACACTAACGGCAGTTGACAGCGTTATACTTGTGGTTGACAGCGTAAACGGTGTGGAAGAGCAAACTAAAAGACTAACTGAAGTCTGTAGAATGCGAGATACACCCATCATAATTTTCATCAATAAGCTCGATCTTGAAGGCCGCGATCCGTTTGACCTGCTTGATGATCTGGAAGATCACTTAAAAATAAATGCAAGGCCACTAAGTTGGCCCATTAATAGAGGTAAAGCCTTTAAAGGAGTTTATAATCTGCATTCTCATGAAGTGAATCTTTTTGAAGGAAACAAAACAAAGATTACGGATGAAGGGATTCAATTCAAAGACTTGAACGACCCTAAACTTGATACTTTGCTTGGCGCAGATGCAAAACAATTGCGCGAAGATGTTGAGTTGATTGAAGGCGTTTATGAGCCACTCAATAAAGAAGAATATTTAGCAGGCAAGTTGTCGCCCGTGTTTTTTGGAAGTGCAGTGAACAACTTCGGTATTCAAGAAATGCTCGACACGTTTGTCGACCTCGCTCCTAACCCACTTCCACGCGTGAGCACAAAAGGAGAAATCAAACCAAATTCGCCTAAATTTAGTGGGTTCATTTTTAAAATTCACGCGAACTTAGATCCAAACCACCGCGACAGAATTGCATTCTTAAGAGTGTGTTCAGGTACATTTGAAAGGAATAAGTTTTTTCACCACACCCGACTTAATAAAGACATTCGATTCAATAATCCATACACCTTTTTAGCACGAGAAAAAAGTGTTGTAGACGAAGCATATCCTGGCGATGTTGTAGGATTGTATGATACTGGTTCTTTCAAAATTGGCGACACATTAACAGAAGGTGATGTATTTTCTTACCAAGGTGTGCCAAGTTTTTCACCAGAAATTTTCAGAGAAGTGGTGAACCGCGATCCAATGAAAGCAAAGCAATTAGACAAAGGTGTGCGTCAGCTAACGGATGAAGGTGTTGCGCAGCTTTTTATACAGCAACCCGGAAACAAGAAAATTATAGGTACAGTAGGTGAACTTCAATTTGAAGTAATTAAATATCGCTTGAAAGAAGAATATAATGCTTCGTGTGATTTAGTGATGAAACAGTTTCACAAAGCATGTTGGATTACCACCACAAATCAGAAACAACTAGAAGAATTTGTTAGAATAAAAGCTAGTGAAATTGCCATGGATAAAGATGATAATCCCGTTTTCTTGGCGCCATCTGCGTGGATGCTACAAATGGCGCAGGAAAATTATCCTGATTTGACCTTCCATTTCACAAGTGAATTTAAAACACAAGTACAAGTTGCTTCATAATATTTTCTCCATATCTTGCCGCGGCAAAAGAGAAAGTGCGCTAACCATTGCGTGAAAAAAATATCAATTGTGAAAAATCGATGAATACAAATTTTGCTGCTAACAATTTAAAGTGCTATTATCGCCACCAAATGAAAAGGCATTACAGTTTCTTAATAGCCGGCACACTGATAGCTTCATTAGCGTCATGTTCTGGCGGATCGGATCAGGAGAATAACTCCACTGAAAATGATACCGTTAACCAAGAGCAATCTATGGGTTTTGGTTTTGAGGATTTATCCCAAACTAGCTATGGAGTTCCTAGTCCAAACGAATTATTTTCAATCATAAAATCGAGTAATCTTCCTTACAAAGAAGGAATCGTGAGCACAGAAGGTGTTAATTACACTTCTAGTATGACTCAAGCACTCAATTTTGGACGTACAACTGCTGATATCGCATATACTGCATCATACGAGAAGTTTCAAGAGTCGATGATGAATTTTGATAATCTCAGAAAAATAGGAAATGACCTCGGAATATCTTACGTATTTGACGAGTTGATGGTAAATCGCGTTAAGAGCAATATGGATAATCCTGATTCTTTGGAGATCATTTCTACGAGCTCTTACCAAGCGATTATCTCAATGCTAGAAGAAAACGAAAAGGGTTCTACTTTAGCTATCATATCAGCGGGTGGGTTCGTTGAAAGTATTTACATTCTATGCCATCTAATAGAAGGGCATGAGTCTGATGAGATTTTTCAAAAGCTGGCTGATCAAAAACTAGTTATGGAAAATGTGATCGCTTTGCTTGATATGTACAGTGACGAAGAGCGTGTTCAACAAGTGTTAAACGAACTTAGACCAGTGTCAGAAGTTTACCTAAACTTGGACGAAGAGAAAATTTCGGCTGAAGTAACTCACAAAGGCGATAAGAACATTTTAGGCGGAAGTAGAGTAATCATGAGCAAAGAAGAATTTGCGAAATTGAAAGAAGCTGCTTCAAATTATAGAAACTCATTTTCGAATGCCGTTCAAGGCTAATTATTAAAGTATGAACAAGTTCATTCTAACAATGGTTATTGGTGTTACAACCCTTATCACCTTTAACTCCAACGCACAAGACTGCAATAACTTTCACAAGAAAAAATGCTATGGTTCTGACAACCCATTGATGTCATACAATAGCCAGAGCAAAAGTGGAATGTTTGTTTTAGGTCACACGTCAGACTTAGTATTTGTAGCACATGCCGAACATGATTATAGAATCAGTTTGTGTCAGGATAAGAAGGTTGAAGAGCCTTTGAAATTTAAAATCCTTGACGGAAGAAGCAAAGAAGTATTATTTGACAACGAAACTGCTGTATTAGATACGCCTGCAGATGACGCTCAAGATGGGGACAACTCGTTGCCGCAATACTTCGACTTTAGTGCTGATGTAACCAAGAAAATTATCGTAAGAATCACAGCTCCAGGTCCACCACCTGAAGAAGGTAAAAAAGCAAGTGCACAACCGAACCCAGATGATTTGTTCTGTGTAGGAGTATTGCTTGAAAGTATGCCAACACCAGCGTTGGGTTTCTAGATTAAAGCTGTTTTATCCCATTGAAAAGCCTATTAATTTCGATTGACAGGCTTTTTTGTTTTAGTGAATGATCATCACTTTTGAGCAAATAACTTCCGCATTAGAAAGAGACGATTTCACAATATAAAGTCCATTTACTATTTCTCTTGTATCGACTAAAACATAACCATTTGCTTTTTGATAGTTCACCGAAACAATTGTTCCAGATGCTGAAATAAGTTGCAAATTTTCAATTCTGTCAAGTGGAGCAGCTTTCAACTCAATTCTTAAAAAATCGCTGGTAGGATTTGGTGAAAGATTCAGCAAAATTTCATTCTCAGGGATATCGCTTTTTTCAAAGCTAAGTTTTTGAACTGCTTGAGTTCTCGTAAAACGCGGTGTTAAACCCGCAATGAAATAAATAGACTCATCAATCACGAACGATTGCATTCCTCGAATTTCAGGTTCGATCAAATCAGGTAAAGGAGAAAACGCTTGGTTAGATTTAGAGAAAAGATAAGCCTCGTTCAATAATTCGCCATCTTTTGATTGACCTCCAGCGCAAACTGCACATTCAGCACTCAAAGATTTGCACTCGACATAAGTAGTAGCATCGCCTGGGTAGTCTGCAATTCGCGTCCAAAGCTTAGTAATAAAATCATATTTATACACTTCTGAATAGGTTTCATTAGAGTCGTTTCTGCCCAAAAGAACATATCCTTCGGTTCCTAAACTAAAAGCAGATATTTCATCTCTTGGATCAAAGGGAGGATTTGGCTGTTGCTGCCATTCATCAACTTCAGGCAAATATTTCCAGAAAGAATTCAGCTTCGCACTGTCATTCCTCCCTCCTATTATGAATCCAACATTATTGTAACTCAAACTAGCCGCAGCAGCTACTCCTTGAAATGGTGCATTTTTTCGTCTAATCCACTTGAGTGAATCATCATCAAATTGAAAAACTTCATTGGAAACGCCATTTGGTGTTGAACCTCCAACTAAGAAAACTTGTCCATTAATTTCTAATACAGAACAATATTGACGCGCTGTACTTGGCAACGTATCCAGAGCAGTCCATTGATCTTGAAAGGCATCATATTGCCACCAGTCTTTCTTTAATTGATAGTACTCATCAATGCCGCAGCCATAATATCCTTTTCCATTCAAATTAAAACCCGAGCCATCATCTCTTTTCCCACCTTGATATGGAGCTGCATATTCCCAACTTAAAGGAGAAATCTGAGCAATACCAAATGGTGTAATGCAGATGAAAAGCAAGATTAAAAGTTTAGTCATAGGTATTCGCTTAAC
>CAZWXC010000293.1:0-4295 GCA_964637935.1 uncultured Flavobacteriales bacterium
CAGAGAATCATTTCCAAAGTTCCAAGTGTAATTGATAATGCTCGAAGAATCTTTGAAAGTACTCGTATTGACAAAATGCACTTCATGCGGAATGCAGCTGTCAGGTTCTATTATATAAAAATCAACAATTGGTCTCGGGTTCACCAAAATAGTTTGTTCTAATGTGTCGCCACACTGCAATGAGTCTGACCAAACAATTAGTGTAACGTTGAAGGTGGTGTCGTCTTTATACACATATGTAGGATTGATATTGGTGTCAATTGCAGAGCTATCCCCAAAATCCCACAAGAAATTACTGATTACGTTGAAACTGACATCTGAAAGATTGGTGAAAAAGGTTGTGTCACCAAAACATACAGTAACAAAACTAAAAGAAGCTTGAGGTGGAAAGTAGATGTTTACAGAATCTCGAAGGGTATCAGAAAAGCACCCATTACCGTCATTTGCAATTACTGTTACTTCATATTTTCCAGGGCTAGGATAAGTGTAAGAAGGTTGACTTGAAGTAGCTGTATCGGTTAATGTGGTTGAATCTCCGAAATTCCAAAAATAACTGGCAATTGTTCCTCGATTTATATCAAGAGTAGGAGTAATGGTTGCTTCGCCACAGCTTTTTTCTGCAATACTGAAATTAGAATAAAATGTTGGATCTGGTCTGGCATCAAGTACAAAACTACAACCAGTTAAGGTAGAAGTTAGCGTACAAGTATAGAGTGTGTCAGAAGAATCAGCCAACACCTTGAATGACTGTGTGGTGTCTCCAGTTGACCACAAATAATCAAACCCAAAAGGAGCTTTGAACGTGATTGTATCTGATTGCCCTAAACAATAATCTACTTGAATGTCTCGTGGATAGCAAGAAGCATCAATGTATGCATAGCCAAAATGTGCAGAGAATGGGCAGGATCTTGATTCAAAATTTATAATTACATCTTGGCCGATGTAGTTGGCAAGGTCAATACCTGCAAATTCCCAATCGCGGTAAAGCACTGCTTCGCTACCATTTACTAGAGAGCTTGTTTGAAAACCTGAGATTGCGGTATCTGCAGTGTAGCTAATTTTTCCACAAACTGAATCGAGCAGGTTTCCGGCTGTATCAAGCACAGTTACCTCAAATTTTGGTTGTTGTATTTGTGGGTGCCCACCATCGTTTAAGACGATTGCAACCCCATATACCAATAAGCTATTTATTGAGTCTACGTTAAGTTCGTAAGAAATCTGTTGGATACGACCACCCCCTTGGTTAATTCCATAACCAAGTTTTAAAGAATATTCTGACCCTGGCGCAACTACGCGCAAGTTTGAATCGCTCCAAGGATCAAATTCATTTTTATCATACTTGATAACGTGTCTTAATCCGCCTAAGCCAGGGCTAAGGTTTGTGGTAGTTGTGTTCCATGTTCCGGTATCGCCTTCCCAACCTATGAGCGTACTATCCTCAAAACCAATATTTGGGCAGCTTTGCGCAAAAGAGAGCAGCGCGAAGAAAGTGAAGGCGAGGGATAGGGCGATTTTCTTCATAAACAAAAAGACTTGTATCTCAGACTATTGGTTGCCTGAAAATACAAGTCTTCTTAACATCTTGAAATGGCCAGCTACTCTTTTATCAACTTAAAAGTTTGAGTTACTCCGGTGTCTTGATTTTGAAGAGAGATGAAGTAAATACCTGAAGTTAACGAGCGTAAATCAATGCTTTCAACTAAACTGATGTTTTGACGATAAACCAGCGCACCACTTAGGTTGATGATGTTTACTATAAGTTTTTCGTAAGCTGTGTGACCTACTGTTATGAAATCGGTAGCTGGATTTGGATACAACCTCCAACGATCATCAAATTCAACATTTGATACACTAATGGTTGAATCGGTAGTGTCAATTGGTGCGCCATTTATATTGGTGGTCAAAGCCAAACATGCGCTATCAGGCGCAGCAATGTAGCTCATGGTTTTGAAGTTGATGTAACAAACAAAATGTGCGCTATCAATGAATGGATTTCTGTTTTGCTGTAGCGAATCTAAAAAGTCGTTTCTAGCATGCTCAAATGCGCTCGGCAAATCTTGTGTGTGCCAAGTTTTTAGCACTTCTTGCTTTTGATTAGGACCTTCACTGTTCAAGTTGTCAAAACCCCAAGCATCGCCACCTTGTGGATCGTGGTAGGCAGTATTCATATAAAACA
This sequence comes from uncultured Flavobacteriales bacterium, assembly GCA_964637935.1. Classification (GTDB taxonomy): domain Bacteria; phylum Bacteroidota; class Bacteroidia; order Flavobacteriales_G; family Salibacteraceae; genus SHAN690. Next base: position 2,177 of record CAZWXC010000293.1, read on the forward strand.
TAGCTCTTGCCGCGTCCCCTTTTTGTGCATTGCGTGGTTCGTAAACGGTGTTTCCTTGCGCGTCCGTACCTACTTTTCCGTCACCAAAAGAGTTGGTCACATTTACAACCACACCTAGTGGGTGATTACTTCGCTGACTGTTTGGAGTAGAAATAGTTGGGAAAAGGTGATGGTAATCTTGGTACTCGGGCGTGTCAGTGTTGCCAACACTAGGCATCCAGCTAGCTGGTAATGTGTGTTCGCGATTCATTCCTGTGCCTGGCCAGCTAAATGGTGGGGTAAAAACCACGTTGTTTCCGCTATAAACGCAAGTAGCTACATCATTTCCACCAATTGTATCTCTTGATAAAAATAGCGACACAAATTCTGGCCCGTAGTTGCTGTAAAAACGCGTAAAGTGAGGATTAATAGTGTTGTGTAAATCGCCTACAAAGCTTGATTGTGTTTCGTCAATTCCAGTGTAGTAATTTGCGTCAACCATGGTAGCGGCTGGCGTTTCAAAATCTGAGCTTAGCGGATCAGATGTGCGGTAATTGGTAAATTGACCTTGGCCATTGAACGCAAAAATCTTCACGAAGTATTTCGTGTTCGCAACTGCTTCTTTTATAATGAAGCTTGTGTTAGTTCCAATGTATGAAACCTTTGCAGCGCCAATTCCTTGGCCAATTTCATATTCCATTCCATCTACTGGTGCATCAGCGAAATCAGCAGAACGATTAAATAATACAATGTATTTATCGGCAGTAACACCGGTAAATTGACCTTTAATCGTGTATGTTTTAAGAATAGGCGTAGAGAAGTTGCTTGGGTTTGCCGCTGGTTCAGAAGCTCCGGTTCCACCAATGCCGTCAAACGTAATAGTGTATGGATTTTCATTTGCATCATTGTTTGCGATAGACAAAGTAGCAATGCGGCTTCCGTTGGTTGATGGTGTAAAAACCACACTTAATGTATCTACACTTTGGCCAGCAATGTTGCTTGGTGAAGCGCTTACAACATATTCGCTTGCTGCGCTTCCGCTAAAACTTGTTCCACTAATAGTAAGATTAGTTCCTGTTCCTAGATTTTCAATGCCAAGTTTTATAGTTTTTGCAACTCCTACGCTTGACGCGAATTGAATGGAAGTGCCGCTTGGTATATCATTGCCTTGGTATTGCACGTTTATTTCTTGCACTGTTGGCACGTTAGCAGCAATAGTCACATTATCAAGGCCAACATTAGTTCCACTGATCTTGTCGGTAAGAATAAAACGGATGTAACGTGAATTGATGTTTGGATTGGCTGTAAATAGCGTCCATTGATCCGTAAAACTTCCTGTAGCATAAGAAGTAATGGTGCTCCAAGATGTTCCGCTTACAGATTCTTGCACCTCAAAAGTTCCAGCAAATTGTGGTGTTCCAAAACTTTTAATATTGTAGGTAATTGCACCTGGCTCGTCAAAAAAGTGAATCGTGAAATGGTGGTCTGTTGCCTGAAGCTTGCCTGCCATTGAACTTGTACCATTAGCATCAAGCAAACCAGAAGAGTAGCTAGCGGTAGTGTTTGTAGACCAACCCGTAGGCAGTGTTGCTGGTGTAGATATAAAATCCCAAGAGGTGGGAAGTGTGGTTTGTGCTGAAAGTGCTAAACAAGCAAACAGCAGCATTGAAGTGTAGAATAATCTCATAGCTTTTTTTTAATCGAAATCGGTTGTTAATTTAAAACGCAACAACCTGCCGTTGCCTTGATCTGCCACATATAAAATAGTATTGAAATATGCGATAGCACTAGGCTGGTTAAATTGTGTGGCACTTACACCACTACCTCCAAATGAGGCAATAATGTTTTTCTTTTCTGAAGAACCGGGAGGCGGATTAATGCCTTCTAGTCCTTTGGTGGTAAATTGATAGATGGAATCTTTGGCTTGGTCAACCACGAAAAGATAATTGGTTCCGTCACCCGTTATTGTAGCATCTACTGGGTTAGTAAATCTACCAGGGCGGTATAAAAAATCTTCGGCTTCGGCTGTATCTCTGAAATTGAGTAATTCTACTTCGTAAGAAGAACCAAAATCAGATTCTAAAAACTTAATAGACTGCACTTTTATAGGAATAGAAGGTTCTGCCATCACCACAAAAAA
>CAZWXC010000294.1:0-4290 GCA_964637935.1 uncultured Flavobacteriales bacterium
CTCGAGCGTTTTGGGATTCGTTTCGTCGCCTCGCCGCGCCATGCCGATGTGCTGCTTGTTACCGGGCCGGTTACAAAGAACATGCGCGAAGCGGTGCAGCGGACCTATGAGGCGACGCCCAATCCCAAATGGGTCGTTGCTATCGGAGACTGCGCCGGCAACGGCGGATGTTTCGCCGGCAGCTATGCCGTTATAGGCGGAGTGTCGGAGATCCTGCCCGTTGATTTGCACATTCCCGGCTGTCCACCACCGCCGATCGAGATTTTGAAAGGTCTGCTTGCGCTGCTTGAGGGAGCGAACACAAAGACCAGAGTGCCGGGAGGATAGTCTTCGATGTCGCATCTATCCCGGGCCTGACTTGTTGCCGCGAGCGCTGATGGTTTTACGTCTTAATTGCTCTGGGCGTCGCACTCACCAGCTAGGGGTTTGTCGACTTCAATGCCGCAAGCATCCGCATTGCATCCCATCTGATGCATCAGGCTAAGCCGGATCATGCGACAAAAGCCTGCTGACCCAGCGCATCTTGGCGTTATACGGGTTCGCGACGCACTGGTTTCGCCTGGTGCCGGATCTATGGATCGCAATTCCACGTCACCTGGGATGAGGGTGGCTCGGCTCGGTCGCATAGTCGAATTTGATAAATGTTGGTGCGGCAAGTCTCTGCGCAAACGATTTTGCCTGACGAGGGGCTTTTTAAGAACTACAGACTGAACAAAAAAGGAGGAAATGTGCTCATGACCATCGAATTCTCCGGACAAGCACTCTCGATCTTGAAGATTGCGGTCTGTTGACATCCACAGAACGCCCAACCGACCGTCCGCCACTCAGCCTTGCCGTCCGCCGCGCACTGATCGGACGATGCCCGAACTGCGGGAAAGGTAAGCTGTTTGCCTCCTATTTGAAACAGGTTGATCACTGTTCTGTTTGCGGGGAGCAGTATGGCCATATCCGCTCCGATGATGCTGCGCCATGGCTAACGATTCTGATCGTCGGTCATCTCGTCGTGCCGACGGCGCTTGCGGTTGAAAGCCGAACCTCCTTGCCAGATTGGGTGTCGATGGCGCTGTGGCCTGCATTGGCAGCGTGTGCAGCACTCGTCGTTTTACCACGGGCCAAAGCCCTGTTTTTAAGCGTGATCTGGTGCACCCGGTCACCGGGATCGGAGCGCGACTGAAAATACATGGTCGAGATCCACTTGGCGATTGCGCCTTTTCTGGGAATGCCCAGTAAGTTTGTCGCATTGCTGGCTCAATGAATAGATGTACGGACGGATTATGCAATGGATAATCACGAGGAATGGATTGGAATGCGCACAACTCAGCTGACTGGAGAAATGAGGCGAGATAATCACCGGCTGAAAGCGCGCGTATACTACGCCGATACAGATTGTTCCGGAGTCGTCTACCATGCGCGCTATCTGGAGTTTCTGGAAAGAGGCCGCATCGAGTATCTGCGGCTGGTCGTGGAGCAGCATTCGGGAGACGACAGCTTCCAGGTTGATACCCGATCGGCTTGGATTGTCCGGCGTTTGCAAATCGATTTCAAACGGCCGGCCCGGCTCGATGAGCTCATTATCATTGAAACGAGATCAACGAATATTTCCGGCGCGCGTGTCGAGATCGCACAAACAATTTGGCACGGAGGCGACATTTTAATTGAAGCGCAGACGGAGTGCGCGCTTGTAGACAGTGCTGGTCACCCGCAGCGGTTACCAAAAAACTGGAAGCACATCCTCCTTCAGTAAGATGGCCGGTCTTAAGTACTCGCGCGAAGCGCTCCGTACTTATTTCCCGCGAGAGACAATGCTGAGGTCCTTGAGAATCAATCACACCGATAGGGAGCCGCGACTATGCCTGCCTACAAGAACGAGCAAGGGAAGGGATTGCGAGATGCAGCCCTTCACTATCATGAACATCCGCGACCGGGAAAGCTGGAAGTTCAGCCGACGAAACCACTTGGCAACCAACGCGACATGGCGCTGGCCTATTCGCCCGGTGTGGCCGTGCCATGCGAAGAAATCGCGGCCGACCCAGAAACAGTATTTAAGTATACCTCACGCGGAAATCTGGTGGCGGTCATATCCAATGGAACCGCCGTGTTAGGGCTGGGATCCATCGGCGCACTTGCTGCAAAGCCGGTCATGGAAGGGAAGGCGGTGCTTTTCAAGAAGTTTGCCGGGATTGACGTTTTCGACCTTGAGATCGATGAAAGAGACCCCGAAAAACTCGTCGACATCATTGCTTCATTGGAGGCTACATTCGGCGGGATAAATCTTGAAGACATAAAGGCGCCGGAATGCTTCGAGATTGAGGAAGCGTTGCGGGCGCGTATGAACATTCCGGTCTTTCACGATGACCAGCACGGAACGGCCATCATAGTCGGGGCCGCGGTGCTGAACGGGCTCGAACTCGCCGGCAAGAACATTGAGAATGCCAAGATTTGTACGTCAGGCGCCGGAGCGGCAGCGATCGCATGTCTCAACATACTTGTTTCGCTCGGTGCCAAATGCGAAAACATCTGGGTCGCCGACAAAGGCGGGCTCGTTACTCATAAACGTGTTGATGTCCTTGATCGCTGGCGGACGAAATTTGCGCAAACAACGGAGTTTGAGGCGCTCGCCGACGTTATGGACAGCGCTGATGTTTTTCTCGGGCTATCCGGCCCGGGTGTGCTTAAGCCCGAGATGCTCAAGGCAATGGGCAATACACCGCTGGTTCTCGCGCTCGCCAATCCCACACCTGAAATCATGCCTGAAGAGGCGAAATCGGTTCGTCCCGACGCCATAATCTGCACCGGCCGCTCTGACTATCCCAACCAAGTGAACAATGTCCTCTGCTTCCCTTTCATTTTTCGCGGCGCACTTGATGTTGGAGCGACGACGATCAATGAAGAGATGAAGCTTGCGGCGGTGAAGGCGATTGCCAAGCTGGCGCATGAACCGGGCCTGGAAGCATCCCAATCAGGTGAACCTACGATATATGGAAAGCATCACATCATTCCGGATCCCTTCGATCAAAGGCTGATTTTGAGGATCGCCCCAGCGGTCGCCCAGGCTGCAATGGAAACGGGAGTTGCCAAGCGCCCGATAGTCGATTTCGATGCCTACCACGATAGCTTGAACCGATTTGTATTCCGTTCAGGCCTTGTCATGAAGCCGATTTTCGATCGTGTGCGGAAACAAGGAAAGAGGATCGCCTTCGCCGATGGCGAGGACGAACGGGTGCTGAGAGCGACGCAGGTGATCATCGAAGAATGCATCGCTCGTCCGATCCTCATCGGGCGACCGGCCGTGATCGAACAGCGCATTGCGCGCTTCGGTCTCACGCTGGATCCATCACGCGATTTCGAAATCATCAATCCCGAAGATGACCCGCGTTATCGGGATTATGTGGCACTGTTTCATTCTCTGGTCGGGCGGAGCGGCGTAACCCCCGAAACGGCACGTTCTGTGGTGCGTACCAATACCACCGTTATCGGTGCGCTCGCGGTCAAACGGAGGGAAGCTGATGGCTTGATCTGCGGTCTGCAGGGTCGCTACACCAAGCACCTGCGCGACATCCGCACGATCATTGGATTGTCCGAGCATGTTAAAGACGCTTCGGCGCTCTCTATGCTTGTCATACCGCAAGGCGTGTTTTTCCTCGCCGACACTTATGTGACGATGGACCCCACTGCCGACGAGATCGTCAGCATGACGCTTCAGGCGCGAGACCATCTCAGGAACTTCAACATCAAAGCGCGGGTGGCATTACTGAGTTACTCCGATTTCGGGTCTCGCGACGGCGCCAGTGCGCGAAAGATGCGCGAAGCTTATCGAAAACTGAGAGAGGCAGATCCCGATCTGGTCGTCGAAGGCGAAATGCAGGGCGATGCTGCGCTAAATCAAAATCTTCGAGAACAGTATGTGCCGGATACTATCCTGAAGGGTGAGGCAAACCTGCTCATTTTTCCGAATCTGGACGCGGCGAGTCTCGCCATGACCTTATTGAAGGAAGTAAACGACGCTTTATCAATAGGTCCGATATTGATGGGACCAAATAGCCCCGCACATATTCTGGCGCCCTCTTGCACCAGTCGAGGAATCGTCAACATGACCGCAATTGCCGCCAATGGGGCACTTCTTGATCAAGTGGCCGATCTCGTTGCTTCCTGATGGGGCGTCCAGGAGTTCATGGGTTGAGAGACTGCAAGAGGCATCTATTTGTCCGGGCACGTCCCAGCAATCATGTCAAACGGCTAATTTTTAAGAGTTGAAATATTGAGGATCATGTTCTATACATGAATATCAAT